>JAUYEG010000045.1 GCA_030691505.1 Bacillota bacterium
CGAAGTCGAGGAGCACGACCAGTTTCGTCCGGTCAGCGTGGTCCAGGCATCCGGCCATCCGCAGGCCCCGGAAAGCAGCCAGGACGTCAACGTCCAGGGCCGCCATGCGCAGCCGCGCGGCCCGGAGCGTCCTCTCCATCAAATCCGGCACTTCCCTGCTGGTGGCCGCCACGAGCACCTCCATCTGGTCGGAGCGGTCGGGATTGTCGAGGATACTGAACGCGAAGGCGGCCTTCTCACGCGCGATTGGAACGTACTGCTCACCGTGTTGGCTGAGGACTTTGACCAGCTCATCAGGGCGCATGCGCGGGAAGGGCAGCACGCGGAGGGTCACCGCCTTGCCGGTGGCACAGGTGATCACCGACTTGGGTCTTACCCTTGCGCCCTGCAGCAGCACACGCAGCGTCCGGGACACGGCCCCGGCGTCCGCGATCCTGCCGTCGCTGACCGCCTCCGGCGGCGTCCGCGCCGACCCGAAGCCGACCAGCACCGGGCCGTACCGCGTATGCGCCACCTGCACGAGCTTCGTCTCATAGCTGCCGACGTCAATGCCTGTTGACACGTTCACGAGCGACGGCGACGCCCGCCGGATAACCGTGAGCGTGGCACCCAGCCCAGGACCTTCCGTGCCGGCGTCCGGCAGCACGTCCGCCGGCGGGGGCATCTCGGCAGCCGCGGACACCTCCGCAGCCGCAGGCACCTCCGCCGGAGCGGGCGCCTCCGCGGGCGGCGGCACCTCCGCGGGCGGCGGCACCTCCGCCAGCGCGGGTGGCTTTGCCGGGGTTTCGGCAGCAACCGTCCCCGGCCGTCGCCGCCCAGGCCGCGGCGTCTCCAGCGCATCAAACGGGCCGATGGCGGTATCCTGCGGAGCCGGCGGGCTCGGTACCGCCTCTTCATCTCCTGCGGTTCCGCGTCCGGCGTCACCAGTACGGGCCGACCTGAGGCCATGAGATAGCCCGAGGATGCCGAAAAACCAGAGAAGCAGCGTGGCCGACGCGGCGGCGGCCAGCGGCCATCCAGTCAGGCCCAGGATCCAGAGCCAGGATATCCCGACCAGCGCTGCTCCCAGGCTGAAGGTGGCAACAAGGACGACGACGTCGTCCAGGAGATGACCGGTGCGGCCGACCGGCCGGCGCGGCCGGCGCCGATCCGCGCCGTCTGGGTTACGCTGGCTGAGCTCTTGCCTTTGGGCGGTAACCGTTGTTCACCTCTGTGTCTGCCCCGTCCGGACTCATCTTTCCATCAAGCGGAGGACCGGTCCTTCCTGGTTCAAGGCGCCGTTGGGGCGGGCGGAGGAAACGCTCTTGGCGCCACGGCCGCCGGGAATAGGGCTGATAGCGCCCACAGGAGGATCTTCTCGCCGCGGTTGAGCCCAGGGGCCAGCTTCATCGGCCCGCCTCCGATCTGGATGCGGAGGTCTCAAACAAGGTCCGGCCGGTCAGAGCGTTTTTCTGCTTCGGCGGCAGCGGTAGCAGGCAAAGAGGCACGACGCAGGGAGGACGGCAACCCGGACCCTCCCTGCGCGGCTCACCCACGGGCTCTGACCGCGTTGTCATCCCATTATACCTTAAGGAAGGAAAGCTGCGCGGGCCTGAGCCCTGTGCCGCAGGCGGGCGCGGCGGCGCCTTGGAGGTCAACGCCGATGGTGATCAGCCGCCCGCCGCCGGCCGGCAAAACAAACACCGGCGTCACCTGCCCTGACCCCGGTTCCGCGAGCCCTTCCCGACACCTTGTCACCGGCTGTCGCTAGATAACCCCCTCCAGATGCCAAGCACCGTCACCGGCCGCGCTGAACCATTTCCCCAGCATCGGTTCTGAATCCGGCTGAAACTCGAAATCCGCCGGATTCATCACGATGCCGGGCGCAGGCGGCAGCGCTTCCCGTTCGTGTATCCGCAGCAACTCTGTTACGTCTGTTGCGTCGGCAGTCTGGCCCGCCGGCCAGGGCGGCGCCTCCTGGCCTGCCGAACGCAAGGGGGCCCCGGTGGTCGCCCCGGAACGCCGCGTCTCGGCAACGAATTCGGTCGTGGCCGCGGCCAGGCGGTCGGTGGCCTCGTTCAGATGCAGGAGGATGGCGGTGTGCGTCTTTAGGTGCGTCGCATACTCGCCCATCGCCGCCTCCCAGTGCTGCAGCGAGGTGCGGGTGGCCCGCACCTCGTGGTACACGGAGTCCAGGCGGTCAGGGCTGGCCGGGCTGGTCTCCGGAGGGCTGGCCGGAGGGCGTTGGACCACGGGGCCCGCAACCGCCGGCACCGGACCCGTACCGCCCAGGGCCAGTAGTCGGTTGACGCGCTCGGCCATCCGCTGAAAGTGCCCGGCCAGCGCCGGATAGACGGCGGCGAAGGCCACAAAGGCAAGCCAAGGCTTCCCGAAGTCGCTCCAGAGGAACAAGAGCACGAATCCGAGGTACGGCACGTTGTACCTGGGTTTACCCAGGACCCAGACCACGTCTACCGTAAAGGGGTCGGGCTCCTCCAGCGCGTCGCCCTTGGTCTTCAGGCGGCCTCCGGCCACGTCGTACTCCACCACGCGGTGAAGCAGGCTGGGCGGAAGGCCATACGTCTCCCGAGCCGAGAGCGGCACCCGGAAGACGATCACATCGCCTACTTCGATCTTGTCGGCGGGGACAACCGCCACCAGACTGCCCATCGGGTAGGCGGGCGCCATCGACCGCGAGGCGATGGCGCTCAGCTGAAAGGGCAACTCGAAGGGGAGAACCAGATCGTTCCGCCAGACCAGGAACAACAAGAGGCAGGCGAGCCAGAAAAGAAGAAAGCGCCCCCCGGACGTGGACTTGGCGGACCGTCCCTGATGGCGGCTTGATCCCGTCCGGGGTGCTTCCACCGAAGAGGGCGCTGCCCTCCGCGTCATTCCCAGTCTCACACCCTTACTCACTTTCTACTTGGGGGAAACCTCCAGCCGGAAACGGAGTTCGCCGAGGTTTTCCTCCTGGGCGCCCGGCGGGCTGCCGCCCGGCACGACCACGCTGGCCCTGATGCGGAAGGAGTACACCCCAAAAGGCAGGCTCGGGCGGATCACCCCGTCAGCCAGTTGCCTGCTGAGGAACGTCGACGCGTAGACCACGTCGGGATTGTCCGGCTGGGTTGCCAGGATTTCCACGTAGGTGTTGGGGCTGCCAAAGATGCCCTTCATGTCGCCGGGGTTCAGAATGTACACCCGCACCACCAGCCGGTCGTGGAACTCGGGGGCCACGCCGACCACCTCGTAGAGGTTGATGCCCGCGATCACCTGGGCCTTGCCCCTGGTGACCGTGAAAGTGGTGCCCGGATTCGACGCCCGAATTTCCTGCACCAGCTTCCCGTCCGTGCCGCCCAGGGTGATGCTCAGGGCAACAGCGCCCACGCTGGTTGCCCATACTATCCCCAAAACAGTCGTGGTGATGATGAGTCCCAGCCAAAAGGCACCCCGTCCGCGCATCACGTCAACTGGCTCCCTTGGTCACGCCATGTACGCCTGAGGCCGATTATCGGCCGCGCACCTCTACGCTGAACACTGGCATCAGGTTCGCCGACACCGATACATCCCTGGTGTAGAAGCTGCCATCGGCGACTCCGACGGAAAAGATACGGTGGGTGGCGGCAGCGGCTCCCTCTACTTCTACTACTACTACCCGCAGTGTCCCCGCGTACGCGCCTGGCGGCGTCGCGCCTACGGTCGTCAGTGCCGCCGTTGCCGTGACACCGGTTGTACTGGCGCTGGTGAGATCAATTGCGTGGGCGCCGGCCCCGGGCACCGCCGTCAGGGTGACAACCTCGTTGGCGGCCTCACTCACGGCGTAGTTCGCGGCAACCGTCAGGTT
>JAUYEG010000139.1 GCA_030691505.1 Bacillota bacterium
GCCCAGTTCGGCGGCGTCCTGGAGGGCCCGCACCACGGAGGCGGAGTTGTCTCCCGGCCCACCGTCAAGGTCGATGGCGTGACCATCCTCAAGGACGGGTTGTATGTGGACCGTAATCTGGCGTAAGCGATTGAGCTCTCATGCACAACCCGGCGGCAGCTGTTGAGCTCTGACGCACAACTCCACTTGACGACCTAGCCCCTGAGCCACTTAGCCCACCCGGCGGATCCGGGCACCCCTCAAGCAGCCACTGCCAGATTGCCGCCGGGGTCTCCAGCAGGAGCGCCCGCACCGCCGGTCGCCGGCCGCCCCATGGCAACAGCCCCCGGCCTGCCTTGCCCTCCCGCGCGCCGCCCGCGGCGGCCAGCGCCCCGGCGCGGCGCCACGCGGCGTAGACCATGTCGGCAAGGACGGCGTAAGCCGCATCCAGGTAGTCGGCGTGCCCGGCTGCTGCTGGGCCTTCTGCCCGCGGTGGATACTCGCCGCTGAAAACCTGCTCCAAACCCTCGTCCAACTCGGCCCGCGCCGCACTCACCAGCGCGGCCGCCTCCGAGACAAGAACACGCCACGGGCCGGCGACCACCGCCAAGCGCTCGCGGGTCAGTACCGGCACGGCAAGCCTGGCTGTGGGCTGGAGCCCGACCCCCGACCGGACGAGAATCCCGGCGGCGCGCAACGCGCTGCCAGCCGCCCCGTATGCGATCATGTCGCCCTGAAGACCCTGGTAGCTTCGAAGCGTCTGCGCGAAGTCCCGCCCGTCCGCGGCGCCGATCAGCGCGTCCGTCGCCGGCCACTCGCTGCTGGCCAGCAGGCCGAGCCCGGCCGCGCCGCCTCCCGGCAGGAAGACAAATCTAAGGAACGGCGGGTTTCCTTCACGCTCCGCCCTGCCCCCGCGGCGCGGGCGGGCTCCTCCAAACGCCGCTCCAGGCGTCACTCCAAACGCCACACCAAACACCGCCGGCGCCCGCCACGCCACCTGCCGCAACACTGCCAACCCCAGACCCAGGCCGCCCGCCAGCACATCGGCGACCGCCGCCCAGTCGTCCGAACGCGACGGTGCCGCGCCCGGAGCGGTATCGTCCCAGGCGGCAGCCAGGTCCGCTAACCGGGGGGCCGTCAGCCCCGCTAGCCGGTCTGCCAGACCAGCATACGCGGCCGCGAGTTGCGGCGCGGCGTCCGCCGAAAGGACCGGCACCCCTGACTGCACGCACCCGCCGGGGCAGGCGGGGTCCAGGCCAGGGAACCGCTCCCAGATCTCTTTGATGTCATCGCAGTCGATATACAGCCGGGCGTCCTGCACGGTTGCCGCACTCATTGCACGTGTACCTCGGTCTTGAGATTGGCCTGGGGGATGATTGCCTGGGCTGGCTCATCGCCTGCGGCCCCGCCTGCGGCCCCCGGATCGAGCCCGACCCGGGCGACGAGTACCGACGCCCCTGTGGCTATCGTCTCCGGCCGGTCCGGCAGTTCACGGACGGTCCCCGTCCGCCCCGCCCACGGTCCCCGCAACACCCGCACTCTTGCTCCAACCGCGAGTTGATACGCACCCGCCGCGGCGGGCTTTCGGGGATCGACCTGATGCCTCGGCTCAAGGCCCTCTGCCGCCTCTGCCGCCTCTGCCGCCTCTGCCGCCTCTGCCCCAGGATGCAGCCCGGGCGGCAGCGGAAAGGACACGATGACCCGCGGCCTGATCACCCCGGCCCGGATGTGGGTGGTCCCGCTGAGCGAGGCCAGCCGTCCCTGTAGCCCCGTGAAGACGGCGTGCAGTGCGGGGTCCATGCGCCCCTGGCCAAAGCCTCCGGTCAATATCAGCACCGGCGTCACATCCTCGTCGCCGGTGGCGATGACCCCGAGCTCGCGGCCCAGGAAACGGGACACCTCGCCCTGATGCGCCTGGCCGGCGATCACCCCGCTGATGCCCAGGCGCCCCGCCTCCCTAAGCGAAACGCAGTCCACGTTGCCGGTCACCAGGACCCGTCCCGAGAGGGCGGCCACCTCCGCCCGACCCGGCCGCCATGCCTCCGCATCATTGGCCGCCGCCAGCAGCAAGCCTCTCGCCTCGCCGCCGATGCCGAGCAGCCCCTCAATGGCAACCCCAAACCC
Organism: Bacillota bacterium; assembly: GCA_030691505.1. Taxonomy (GTDB): domain Bacteria; phylum Bacillota; class Sulfobacillia; order JAUYEG01; family JAUYEG01; genus JAUYEG01. The sequence continues at coordinate 2,104 of JAUYEG010000139.1, forward strand.
TATCACGTCCACCTCGCGTCCGCCGCGGATTATCGCCACAATTCCGGGGACATGAGCAAGCAGCACCGAGGAGACCTTGTCGGGCATGATCGCCATGGACCCCATCAGCGGGACGATGGTTGTGACTGTTCCGAAGACGGGTGAGGTGACATTACGGAATTTGCCGCTCTCCTGGCGCGTCGCGAGCACCTGGCCTTTCTCGACCTTGTCCCCTTCCTTGACGCGAAGGTACGAGTGGAAGTGGTTCTTGTCCCCGCGGAGCTCCTCGACGATGTTGATCCGGACCGTTTCGGCCATCTGGGTTGGGAGGTGTTCACGCATGTACACCACGCCGAGCGAGGGCGACACGCCCGCGATGCTGCCCTCATTCACGCTGCGCGCCACCCTGTGCTGCCAGAACATGCTGCTCCTGCCGATTACCTGCCCCGCCACCAGCATCGTGCCGAAAGGGTGCAGGAGGCATCTTTCCGTCTCCGCCGCGGCTACCCGTAGCTCACGGGCCACGTCCTGATGCAGCACCCGGCCCGGGAAGGTGGACATCGCGAGCAACGCATCCTCGGCCTCAACCCGGTCCCCGGGCCTCACCAGCGGCTCGCCGTCGATGGACAGCCGCCGGGTGACCCGCAGCGGCGCCGGAACCACCGCACCCTGAACGCTCCCCCGCCCGGGCTGGCCCTTATGCGCCGGCATCGGCTTCGCCCCCTCCGGCGCCGGTTCCCAACCCGGCGGCCAGGCCCCAATGGCCTCCATCCACCGGCGCACCTGGGCTGCCCTTTCGGGGCCGGGCCACTCGCCCGCCTCCCACGGCGGCCAGCGCCGGTTGTCGATTATCACTCCCAGTTCGCCGCCCGAGACCTCCGCCTCAATCTTCGCGCCGGGGCCCGCGCCGAAATCTTGCCCGGCCCCCGGGACGACCGTGAGCAGCCCCTTCATTCCCGGCCCCAGGGGCAAAACGGTGAGCTCACCGGTTTCCACGGTAACCTCGCGCGGCGCCTCGGGGCCTGCCTTGCTCACGCCCACGCCCCCCGTGACGACAAGCCGGGCGGTAGCCCGCGCTCCGCCTCCCGCGCCAGCCCGCGCTCCGCCGCCGCCCGGCGACCTGACCTGGGCCACCGTGCCGAGCGGGATGAGGCAGTCGGCCTCCAGGACATCCATCGCGACCTCCGGCTGGACCTCGCTGAGCACGCCGAGGTGCGGCAGCATAAAGACCGAGTCAACGTACATCCGGTACACCCCGCCCGGCCGGACCGAGTTGAGCATGACCATGGCCGCCTGGGCCCGCCGCGGCGCGCTGGCCAGCAGGCCGCCGCTCCCGATCACCAGCCCGGGCTGCAGCTCGCGTAGCTCGATCTGCCGTGAGCGGTCCACCTTGAGCGATAGCTCGCGCTGGCGCCCGAAGGCCACCTCACGCGGACCGCTCGGGGGCGCGCAAACCGAAAGATGCTGCTCTGTCGCCAGCCGGATCGCCTCGGTGGCCAGGGCCTGTTCCGCAAAGAGCTCCTTCAGCGTTTCCGGGATAGTCGTCGGGTGCAGCGTCTTGTTGCCGATCTGGTCGCGCAGGGCATCCTCTCCGGTGCAGTACGGCAGCCAGCCGGCGATGCGCCGCGCGCCCGCCAAGGCCAGCACGTTGGTCGCGCTGTAGCTGACGCCCAGGTTGGCGCTGACGCTCCGCGTCAGTTTCCCGCCAACCAGCGAGAACACATCCGTCGTGGCGCCGCCCAGGTCTAGGCAAACCACGTTGGCGGCTTCTTTCCTGCTGAAAAGGGTGAGAATCCGGCCCACACCCACCGGGGTCGGCAGCACCGGGGCGTCGACCCACCGGGTCAGCCGCTCGTAGCCCGGTGCCTGGGCCATCACGTGGCTTTCGAAGATCTCCATGATGGCCTGGCGGACGGGTTCGAGGTTTTCGCTCAGCAGGTCAGGCCGGAGGTTGGGCGCGAGCAGGACGTGATAGCGCCGGCCGAGCATCTCGGCCACCAGCTCCTTGACGTTCTCGGCGCCGGCGAAGACGATCGGCAGCCGGTATCCCTGCCCAAACCGGGGCCGGATCTCCGACAGGTTGAGAAAATCGCAGGTTTCGAGAATGAACCGGGGCGTGCCGCCCTCCATGCCTCCGGCGACGAGGACCATGTCCGGACGCGCGGCGGATATCGCCCTGAACCGCTGCAGCGGAGTCCTTTCGTCGTCCACCGCCAGGACGTCGAGGACTATCGCCCCCGCCCCTAGGGCGGCCATTTCGGCGCTCCGAGCCGTGAGGCGGCGCATCACCCCGCAGACCATGACCTGCAGGCCGCCGCCCGCGCTGCTCGTTGAAAGGTACAGCCCCACCCTGCGACCGCCGTCACCCCGGCCGTCGCCCCGGCCGTCGCCCCGGCTGTCGCCGGCGCCGTCACCGGCACTGCCGCCGGCGCCGTCTCCCGCGCCGCCGTCGAGCAGGGGACCAAGTCCGATGCGCCGTCCGACCTCAGCCGCGGCCCGGCGTACTCCGACGATGACGTCCTCATCCGGGGCCTCCACCGTCGTCGCGGCATCGGCGCGGGCGAGCAGCCGGTATGGTCCGCCCCGCCCGGTGCGGCCGAGCAACACGGCCTTGGTTGTCGTGCTGCCGACGTCTGTCAGCAGGATCAGGTCTTCATGCATCAGGACAGCTCCCATGTCCCGGCTGGCGGGCGGATAGGCTCTAGGTTAGATGGCGCCGCAGCGCAAAAGTTCACGCACCGGCGGCATTTCGCCAATCGCGACGCGCTGTCCTCCCCAGGCCGGGCGGTACGCAGGGAATGCCCTGCGCGTAGCCAATCTAGCTCTTGGCACTCCGCTCGCTGGACCGGACAAATCAGATCGGAGACGGCGGCCAAAGGAGCATCAGCAATGCTCATTCTCACCAGGAGAGACGTCGACAGGCTGGCCGAGCCCGCAGAGATACTCGAGGCCGTGGAGGCCGCGTTTCGCGCCCACGGGATGGGTCAGGTGCACATGCCCCCACGGGTATACCTCGACGTGCAAGCGACGGACGGCGGCATGTGGGCCATGCCGGCCTTCGTCAACGGGGCCGCCGGCGTCAAATGGGGAAACTCGCATCCCGACAACCCCAAGCGGCACAACCTTCCCACCGTCATGGCCGTCATGGTCTACAACGACCCGGCCACCGGCCTGCCGCTCTCGATCATGGACGGGACCACGATAACCAAGCTGCGGACCGCGGCGACGACCGTCGTCGCTTCCAAGCACCTGGCATCGCCCGGGGCCGGCACGCTTGGGATTATCGGCTGCGGCGCGCAGGCCATGCCGCATATCACATATTTCCGGCGGGTTTTCGACTTTGAGCACATCTATCTCTATGACCAGGACGCGGAGGCGGCCGAGCATCTGGCGGCGGCGGTCGGGCGGATCGCCGTGCCGGTCCGCAGCGCCCGCGAGGCGGCGGAGGCGGAGATCATCTGCACCCTGACCCCGGGCCACTCGATCGTCCTGCGCGACGAATGGGTCAAGCCGGGGCGTCACATCAACGCCATCGGCGCCGACGCGCTGGGCAAACAGGAGCTGGAGGTCAACCTGCTTCACCGGGCGCGGGTTTTCGTGGACGATATCGAGCAGGCGACGCACAGCGGCGAACTCAGCACGCCCATAGCCCACGGGCTTTACCGCCGCGAATCCATCACCGGCACGCTCGGCCAGGTGGTGGCCGGTCTCATACCCGGCCGGACGGCCCCTGCGCAGATCACCGTGTTTGACTCCAGCGGCTTGGCGATCGAGGACGTCGCCACGGCCCGCTACCTGTACGACAAGGCCGTCGCCGCCCACCAGGGGACGCGCATCGACCTGTTATGACAATCCATCAGCTATAACAATCCATCCGCGACGGCCGTCCGGCAGCCGGCGTTGCGGGCAGGGGGTTTGAGGATGAAGTTGCTCAAGGCGTTGCTGGCCACCGATGGTTCGGAGAGTGCCCAGCGCGCGGCGGAGTACCTGCGTGACCTGACCTCGGGGACGGTTCAGGCTGAGGTGGTCGTGCTGTACGTGGTGCGCCCGCCCAACTACTGGTTTATGTCCAATGACGCGGGCATGGTGTCCGGCGCGGAGCTTATCGGGCAGCTGTTGGACACGGCTCGCGGGGAGGGCAAGCATATCGTCAGGCGCTTCACGGGAATCTTCACCGAAGCCGGAATAGCCACGCGCGGGCTCATCGCGGAGGGCGACCCGGCATCGGAGATCGTGCGGATCTCGGCCGAGGAGAAAGTCCAGCTGATCGTCATGGGTAGCAGGGGAATGGGCGCGCTTCAGGTGCTTCTGTTGGGCAGCGTCACGGACCGGGTTCTCCAAAAGGGCGAGATACCGACGCTTGTTGTACCGTAGCACCTTTCGGCTGGCCGATATCTCACTCGGAAAGGGGCGTCTCGGATGACTGCGCTCTCAGGCAAAAGGCACCTTGCGGAAATGACGTGGGCCGAGGCCCGCGAGGCATTTGTCCGCACCAAGCTGGCAATTGTGCCGCTCGGCAGCATCGAGCAGCACGGACCGCACCTGCCGCTGGGCACCGACTGGTACATAGCCGACCATCTGGCGCGCATGGTGGCCGACCGCACCGACGCGGTCGTGACGCCGACCATCCCCGTCGGCTTCGCCGAGTACCACACGGATTTCCCAGGCAGCCTGTCGGTGCCGACCCCGGTCCTGCACGACTACATCATGGGCATCGTCCGCCACCTGCTCCGCTACGGCGCGACCCATTTCCTGTTCATTAACGGGCACGGCGGCAACCTCACCGCGCTCAACGACGCGATGTTCGAGCTGCGCAACATGGGCGTCCCGTCGGCCACCTCGATGTGGTGGGAGGTTTCGGGGCTGCTCAATCAGGACTGGGCCCTGCGCGGACACGGCGACGTCGTCGAAACCTCGCTGGCCCTCGCCATCCGCCCGCAGGACGTGCATCTCGACGCCGCGCGCCTGCCCGCCAACGCGCCGCTGACGGCGCGCATCGGAATCGCCGACTCCCGCAACTGCACGTTCGAGGGCGGCGTGGTCAAGATGTTCCTGCGTGTGGCCGATGTCTCGGCCAGCGGGGATTTCATCGAATACGGTCACTCAACCGGTGCGGACTACAGCACGCCGCCGGGGGACGCGACCGCGGAAAACGGAGCGGCGATCTTTGAGGCCGTGGCCAGCTACCTGGCGCGGTTTGTTGAGGAGTTTCTCAAGGTCAGCCTCAGGCCTATAGCAGACCGCTGAAAAGCAGGCCGGCCGCAACCGCGACGGCCAGCCCCGGGAGCATGTTGGCGACGCGGATCTTGGCCACCTGGAGGATGTTGAGCCCGATAGCCACGATCATCAGGCCCCCGGCTGCGGTCAGGAGGGTGACGACCGGGTCGGTCAGAAACTGCCTGGCCACCCCCGCCGCCAGCGTAAGCCCGCCCTGGTAGACCAGGATCGTTGCCGCCGAAAAGAGCACCCCCGGGCCGAGGGCGGCGGTCAGGGCGATTGCCGAAATGCCGTCGAGCGTTGACTTGGTCAGCAGCAGAGTCGGGTCACCGCGCAGCCCGTCCTGAAGCGCTCCGAGCACGGTCATGGGCCCGACGCAAAAGAGCAGGCTGGCCGTCACGAACCCCCGCGTGAAGTCGCCCCGGCTTCCGGACCCAAACCGCCGCTTGAGCGACTCGCCGAGCGAGTTGAGCCGGTCGTCCAGGCGCAGGGCCTCCCCGATCCAGGCGCCGGTCACCAGGCAGATCAGCACGGCGATGAAGCGGGCGCCGGTATTGGCCTCCCATGCCATCTGGAGCCCGACAAGCATGGTGGCGACCCCCACGCAGTGCATGGTGGTTTCGACCATGCGCTCCGGCAGGCGGTTTCCGACGAGCAGGCCGGCGAAGCCCCCGGCGAGGACCGTGGCCAGGTTGGCGAGCGTGCCGATGCCGGTCATGGGCACGTGAGAAGATCTCCTTTCGTCCGCGGAGACGCCTCTGTAACGCCTCCCGATCGCGACTGGAAAGTGCTTCGCGCTGGCCGCGGCTTCGCCTGCTGTGGTCCCGCGGACGTGGAGGTCCGCCGCTTGTGTTAAAGTAGCGGCATAGGAAATCCTAATGCTGCGCCCCCACGGAGGCGCAACGCATCAACTCAAAAAACCAATCCTGCACGAGATGTGGAGAGGCGGATGATCATGGCGGCTGCCACCGAAGTGACGCTCAACGTCCCGGGCATGTCCTGCATGCACTGCGAGAAAGCCATCAAGGCCGCCCTTGGCCAGCTTAACGGTGTCGCGGACGTCAGGGTCGACCTGGGCGCCAAGAAGGTCAAGGTGACCTACTCCAGTGAAACGGTCAGCCCGGACGTGCTGGCCAAGGCTCTCGAAGCGGCGGGATATCCCGTCGCGGGACAGCGCTGACGCCGCGCGGGAGCGGCGCGCAGGGCCAATCAGGAGAAAGCGGACCAGGCAAAAGCAACATGACGGACGGCGGGAAGCCACAGGCCCCCGCCGTCCGTTTCTGTCTCGTCCCCAGGTAAAGCGCACGAGACAGGAGTCGCGCAGGGTCCGCTAGAGCTTGACTATCCCTATTCCGTCCTCAAACCGGATCTCCGTCCCGAACGGCCTTGACAGCTCGGCAACCTTGGTGATGATCTTCTCGGCCAGCTCGCCGCTTGCCAGCATCGGCCTGCCGCGCACCGTCCGCCGCTTGCCAAATCCGAGCGTGATCGGGTACAGCTTGCACTCGACGAGGTCGCCGCCCTCGTACCTGCACCAGGGCACGAAGCTCTCCCAGAACTTCGCGTCGGCCGGGAATCCCTTGCGGTCGTTGTCGCTGCGGCGGTCGTAGTAGTCCGCCGGGGTCGCGGCATCGTCGAGGCCGGTCTTCTCGTAGTTGTCGGCAGGCATCTTGCGCACGGTCTCATTCTGGAAAACGAAGTTGCCCAGGCTGTAGAAGATCGGACGCCGCTTGTAGATCTCGATGCCCCGGATGAAGTGGGGGCCGTGGCCGATGTAGGCATCCGTCCCGGCGTCAATGCAGGCCCTGGCGAACGGCTGGTGGAAGGTCGCCGGCTGCCAGCGGTCCATGCCGCCCTCATGGGCGTGCATGCTAAAGACCACGAAATCCGACTGCCGCCGCGCGTCGCTGATCCATTTGACGTTGCCCTCTAGGTCTGACTTGTCAACCTCGGTGCACATGCCCGGTTTGTCCCCTGCGACGAAGCGCACACCCGCGAAGTTAAGCTCGCCTTCCTTTTCGGGCTTGAGGTAGCCGGCCGCTATGTATTCCCGCTTAACGGCCTCCATGCCCATCCGCTCGCTGACCTGGCGTAGCTGGTCGAAACCTGCCTTGTCGACCACGTAGTAGGTGCTGTAGCGGACCGGGTTGAGACCGGGGCGCCCGAGCGAGTCACGGCGCTGCTCGCCGGCCCGCCCGAACGAGGCAAACGACGAAGAGGCCGACAGGAACCCGACCCGGCCCTCATCGAGGTCCAGGTAGCGTGCGGACCTGGCTTCCGAGAGGTTTTCGCCCGTACCGGCGTGGCACAGCCCGGCCTCATCGAGCAACTCGATAGTCCGCACCATGCCGCCCAACGCGTAGTCGAGAGAGTGGTTGTTGGCCAGCGAGAACAGGTTGAAACCGGCCCACAGCAGGTCGTCAACGATGTCGGGGTCGACCTGCGCGTAGGTCCCGCCGCTTTCCGCGACGGGATAGCCCTCGTACTCGTGGATGAGCATCTCGAAGTTGGTGAAGCGTATCGCCGCGCTGCGCACGATGTCCCAAAGCTCCAGGTATGCCTGCTCGGTGTACGGCGAGAGCCTGCGGGTGATAAACAGGTCCCCTGTGGCAGTCAGGGTGAAGTTGCGTCGCTCGTCGTGGTACTCCAAGGATTACCCTCCTCGTGGTGACTTGGCTTTGTTGTTGACCTCTTTTGTGATTTCCATGCCCCGCCGGTCTTTCCTGCGAGGCCCGCTGCACCCAGCGTACGACGTGTTCGCGACACGAAGCCTCGTCCGCTCGTCGCCCGGCGCGCAGGTGAGCGGCAAAACGGCACGAATCTGAGCGAGACTAAGGCGCAATCCGATCCGGCGTCTCCGACCCAACATCCTTGACGGACATTGTGCCCTTGGGAGGGCTGGCGGCTGGCGGACGAAGCAGGTGGCAAGCGGGCGGGCATACTCCGTGTGCCGGCGCCCGTCAGCGTGACGCTTGGGGTGCTGCTGGCCTTGGCCTTGAGCTTTGGTGCCCTGTACCTCATTTCCAGGTCGCGGCCGGGCGCCCAAGGTTGGCTTGGCGCGCTGCGCCAGGCAAGCCCTTTCTACCTGCTGGTCTGCGGCGCCCTGATCTGCGCTTCGTGGTTTGCGGACGCGCTACGCTTGCGTTTCCTGGCGGCCGGACTCGGCCGCACGGTGGAGATGCGGCTTATCGTGCCGGCGATAATGATGGGCAACTTCCTTACTCTCAGCACCCCGTTCATGGTAGGCGGCGCTCCGGCTCTGATCTATACGCTTAGCCGTGGGGGGCTCTCCCTGGGGCAGGCCTCCGCCGTGGTAGTCCTCGGCGGGGTGTCCTCGCAACTTGCGCTCGCGTGTTTCAACCTCATCGCGGCGCTTGTGCTGGCGTCGCACCTGCCCCCGGGAGCCTGGCTGGGACGGGCGTATCTGGGGATGGTCGTCATATACTTCGCCGCGATCTTCGCCTTTGTCTGCCTGGCCCAGCGCACGGAGAAATTCCAGCCCCGGCTGCAGGCGGCCCTCGGAGCTAACCAGGCAGCCGGAAGGCCGAGGTGGTGGGCCCGGCCCGCACTGACGCTATTCCGTCTGCTCGAGGATTTCCGCGGCAGCGTGGGGCTGCTGACGGCGCGGCGTACGGGCATGCTCGCGCTATCGTTCGGTTGTGCGCTGGTCTATTTCCTGCTCTACTTCTCGGTCGGCCTATCCGCCCTGGCGGCGCTGCGGGTCCACGGCAACGTGATCGTCCTGTTTGCGTGGCAGGTCGTGGCCGCAACGGTCCCGCTCTTCGTGCCGACGCCGGGCGGAAGCGGCGCCGCGGAGCTCAGCGCGGCCTACGCCCTGGGCGGGGCGGTTCCCGCCGCCGTTTTGCCGGCGTTCATAGTCCTGTGGCGGCTGTTTACATTTCATATGAATCTGGCTCTGGGCGGCATTGCGGCTGCCGTGCTGACCCGGCGGTTCACCAGGCGGGAGGGGGGCCTCGCATGAGCGTGCGCGGCGGGGGTGGCATCGGAGCGCAGAGCGGGCCTACGTTCGGGCTCGAGGAAGAGGTCTTCGTCACGTCGGCCACCGAGCCGACGCTCGAGTCGCTGTATTTCCTGGCCCGCCTCATGTGGCGAAACCCCAGGCGCTACTACCGTCACAGCGATTCCAACTTCGCGCGCGGGCGGGATGTGCGCCTCGGGCTGATGAGCGGGGTTGAAATCTCCACGGGGAGGCACGCCACGCCGGAGGCCGCCGTGGCGGATCTGTGCGAGCGGCGGGCCGACCTCGCGCGAGCCTGCAGGGCGCCGGGTGTGTTCCTGGTTCCGGTCGGCCACCTGCTTGACCGCGACACGCCGACCAACGTCTGCGGCCTGCACATCCACGTAGGGCTTCCTGCCGAGGAGAGGATGCGCGGGTACCGGCGGCTCGCGGCCTATCTGCCGCTGCTGGCCCTGCTTGCGGCGAGTTCGCCGTGCCGCCGGGGAGCCTATTTCGGGCCGTCGTACCGCATGGTCGCCGGCTACGCGACGGGGGCGCTGAGGCCCGACCACATGTACCGCTTCCAGGACCTCATCGTCTCGCGGCGCCTTGGGACGATCGAGGCCAGGCTGTTTGACCCGGTGTGGGACGTTGGGCACGTGCTCGTACTGCTGCGGTGCATGCGCGCCATCCTGCTGCATGCGCCGGACCGGGCAGTGGACTACGCGCTCTATGCGCAGTTGAGGCATCTGGCCGCGACGCGTGGCTACGGGGAGGAATTCGAGCCACTGTGGCGCGAGGTCAACGAGTACCTCCGGCAGGCGGGCGAGGCCGAGGTTAGGGAGGGGCTGTTCGCGGACCCGCCGGCCCGCGAGATCTTCGACCTGTACGAGAGCAGGGGCCTTGAGGTCCTGTACCGGGCCCTCCACCACGGGTATTGCCGGGGGTTGGGTGAAGCGGAGGCGTCCCTCGCAGAGATCGCCGGCGTGATGCCGTCGCACTCGGGTCCCTCGGTACGCACGCACGGGCGGCGGGTGCGGCGTTTCGCCTCGTTGCGCGCGGCGGGAGGGTTCATGAGCTACTACGTGATCAGGCTGCCCTACAAGACAATCAAGGTCCTCCGCGAGTCCGGAAAGGAGAGGGCGAGTCGCGATGGGTAGCATTGCCGCCTGGCGGGTGTCGCTGCAGTGGCTGGCCGCCATCTCTCTGGCCGCGCTGTTCTGGGGCGTGGCGATTCTGTTCCTGCGGCGGGTATGGTTCTTCCGCGATCCGGTTCGAGTGGCGCCCAGGATCCCCGGCGCGGTGCTTTCGGCGTGTGACGGGATCGTCGTTTACGTCAGGGCGTATCAGGGCCGGGGCCTGCTATCTGAGAAGCTTGGACGGCCGATCGACCTCAGGGAGATCACCGGCAGCGACCTACCCATCGCCGAGCGCGGGTGGCTTGTCGGGGTCTACATGTCACCACTCGACGTGCACTTCAACTACGCCCCGACGGATGCCGTGGTCGAGGAGATCGTGCGCACCCCGGCCGCCGTCAACCTGCCCATGGTGGACCTGTGGGAGTACATCAAACTGACCTACCTGCGCAGGGCCGTGGACCTTTTCGCCGCGAAATACCGGCTGGTCAACGAGCGCAACACGATCTTCTTCCGGACCGCCGTCCCGGTCGCGGCGGGTGGCGGCGGCGAGCGGGACCGCGAGCGTGAGCTGCGGTACGCGGCCGTGGAGATCGCCGACAAGTTCGTGAACAAGATTGACTGCTTCGTCAAGCCCGGAGACGAAGTGCGGGCCGGCCAGAAGATCTCCTTTATCTCGCGCGGGTCGCAGGTCGACCTGGTGCTGCCGAGGGAGGGCGTCACCGTGGAGGTCAAGCCCGGCCAGCGGGTGACCGGCGGGATCACGGTGATAGCGAGGGTGGGGGGGCGGGGTCTCGATGGAAGAGGCGACCCCGATGGAGAGGGCAAACCCCCTAGTGCTCGCGAGAGCTTCTGACCGCGCTTCGGAAGGCGCTGGATGCCCAGGCTAAGTCGGGTGGGGGAAGGGGGCTAACGGATGTTCTCTCGCAACCGTCTCTACGACGAACTGGCGCATCTCTGGCCTCTGGTGAGCCCTCCTGAGGACTACGCGGACGAGGCCCAGGTCTGGCGCGATCTGCTGCGCCGGAGGCTCGGACCCGGCCAGCATCAGGTCCTTGAACTCGGCGTGGGGGGCGGCCACAACCTCTCTCACCTCACCGCGGATTTCCATGCGACCGCCGTGGATCTATCGCCACGCATGCTGGAGCACTCTCGGCGTCTCAACCCGGGCGTCGAGCACCACGTCGGTGACATGCGAGCTGTACGGTTGGGGCGGCTCTTCCGGGCGGTGCTAATTCACGACGCCGCGAGCTACCTCGTCACCGAGGACGATATCCGGCAGACGCTGGCAACGGCTGCGGCGCATCTGGATAGCGGCGGGGTGCTGGTCATGGCCCCGGATTTCTACCGGGAAACCTTCAAGGACAACAGCGCGGGGTACGACGTGCACGTGGGTAACGACGGGACCGTGCTGACCTACTTCGAATACTTCTACGACCCGGACCCCTCGGACACCCATGTCGAGATGCTGATCGTTTTTGTCATCCGTCGAGGCGCCGAGCTGCGGGTGGAGGAGGACCGACATACTCTGGGGCTTTTCCCGATGACCACCTGGCTCAGCCTCATGGAGGACGCCGGGTTCGCTGCCGAGGCTGAGGCCGGCGCCGCTGGCGGCGATGACGGGCGGCAGCAGTACCTGCTGGTGGGGACCCTGCGCAGCACAGCCAACGACCTGCCCCAATTGAGACCCCTCTGAGTATCGAGTTCCGCCGGCTGGGTCTTGCCCCGCCCCCCATGTAAGAGGGGTTTCCTGCTCCTTGGCCTCTTCACCCGTGAGAGCAAGAGCGCATCCTTCGAGGTTGAAATTCTGAGGCGACGGACTCCTCCCGTCCTACTTCCCCGCCACGTCAACCCCGTCCAGCAGGATGTGCGGGACCTTCAGTGCCGCGCCGTACATGCTCCCCACTGTATGAGTGCGGTCCTCCAGCCCCACCAAGCCGTGGCGCCCCAGGTCATAGACGTTGCCCGCGATGGCAACGTCCTTGACTCGGCCCGCCAGCCTGCCGTCCTTGACCAGGTAGCCGACCCCCACAGGGTGCGAGAATGCCCCCGCCAGGCCCCCCGGCCCGCCCCCGATGACCGACGCGACGTAAAGCCCCCCGTCCGCCTCCGCAAGCAGGTCCGCCATCGGCAAGTCGCCTGGCTCGATCACCAGGCTGTAGGGTCCAATCTGCGGGGCCTGGCCGCGCACGCGCCGCCCGTTACCGGTTGACTCGGTGCGCCCCATGGCGGCCGACCGCAGGTCGTGCAGGAAGCCCTTGAAAACCCCGCCCCGGAACACGTGCTTGCGCCTGGTCGGCGTCCCCTCCTCGTCCCACAGCGCGCTGCCGATTGCCCAATCCAGCCAGGGATCGTCGGTGAGAGTGAACCTGCTGTCCAGAACCTGCGAGCCAACCTTCCCGATCAGCGGGCTCGTGCCTCGCACGGCATTGAGGCCGTTGACTCCCTGGAACATCGGCGCAAGCAGCACGTAGGCGGCCTCCGGGGCAAGCACGACCCGCCGTTTGCCGGGTGCCAGGCCTGCCTGCGTGGCCGCCGCGCCGTACAGGTCGCCCAGACGGGCCGGAAACCCCTCCACCGCCGGGTCGTGAAGGCGGGCCGCGCCAGCCTCCTGGAACAGCAGCAGCACGTCCTCAGCTGCGAACCGTGAAAGCTCCACGAAGAGGGTCAGGGCGGTATGCCGGTCACGCACCACGCCGCCTGCCGTGTTGACCAGGACGGTATCCTCGGTTTCCCTCCGCCCCGCCGACCGTACCTGCGAACCGGGCGTTGCCGCCTCCACCTCAGCCGTAAGAGCCCCCACCTGCCGGACCAGGGCGTCCGCCGCCATGTCGGCAACTTCAGGATCGAACGCTGCTGGGGGCATATCCCCGCCGGGTATGCCCCTGGACGGGAAGGCGATCTCCAGTTCCTCGCCGCACTCGGCCGTCTCCAGCGCGCGCTCAACCGCCTCGCCGGGGTTAGACGCGTCCGTCGTCGAATAGAAACCTATCCGCCCCGACCTGGATGCTCTCACCGACAGGTGCACACGACCGTCGGCGCTGCAGTTGCGCAGCTTGCCGGCCGAGAACTCCGCCGTAAGGCCGGACACCGATGCGACGTGTACCTCTCCCGACGCCCCGCGCCGCGCGAGCTCGGCCAAGGCCCGCTCCGCAACGCGCATCCGGTCATCCGTATGCTCCGATTTGCAGGCCGTCCCGGCTGTCCAAGCCGCTCTATCGCCCACCGATCAACACCCCCTGCACGCGCACGTGCGGCGCGCCCATACCCACCGGGAGCATCATTTCCTGGCCTTTGCCGCATCCGCCGCCGCTTGCGGCCCAGCGGAAGTCGTTCCCGACGGCATCGATGTTGGCCAGCGTCTCGAAGAGGTTTCCGCCGAAATTGACGTCCCTGACCAACTCCGCCACCTTACCGTCGCGGATCATGTAAGCCCCGGGGCAGGCAAAGGCGAAGTTCTCGAACATCGTCTGCCCCCCGCCCGCGTTGACCGCGTAGACGCCCAGCTTGATGCCTGCCAGCATCTCCTCGAAAGGCGTTTCGCCGCCCAGGATCGCCGTGTTGGTCATGCGCACGATCGGCGGGTAGCGGTAGAACGTGGCCCGTGCGTTGCCCGTCACCCGCTCACCCATGATGCCGGCGCTTTCGCGGTGGTGCAACCTGCCGAACAGCACCCCCTCGCGGATGAGGTACGTGGGCCCGGTGCGCACGCCCTCATCGTCGTACTTGAGCGAGCCGCGCAGCCCGGAGAGCGAGGCGTCGTCGACGACGTTGAGGATCGGCCGTCCGAACTTGCGGCCCAGTGTCATCATCGCCTGGGCCTGCGGGTTGTCGGCCTGGAAGTCGGCCTCCGAGAGGTGCCCGAAGGCCTCGTGCACAAAGAGGCCGCCCATCTCCGGGCTCAGGATAACGGGGTACACGCCGCCCTTGACCGGCGGCGCCGCTAGCAGCGCCCTGGCCCGTCTAGCAGCCTCCAGGGCGAGATCCTCGCGTCCGGCGAGCGACCCATAGTCATAGCGGGTGGCCAGGCTGCGCGAGGCTTCCTGGACCTGGTCGGAATCCCGTGCGGTGGCGCTGAAGCTAATCACGGCGTAAGGTCGCTCGTCATAGATCAGGGCGCCTTCGCTGTTTGCGTAGTAGCACTGGCTGAAGCGCTCGGACAGGCTCGCCCTGGCGTCCTTGATCAGCGGCTGGCCCATGAGCAGGTCGCTGTACCCGCACGCAAGCGCCAGCTTATCCGCCAGAGCCACCGTGCGCCAGTCGCTGACCATCGGCGCGGGGGCGTCGTCCTGGACCGGCTCGGTTTCCGCCAGACGCACGTCGCCGCCCTCCGCTGTGGCCGCCCCGCAATCGCGCGCCTCACGCAGCCGGGCAGCCAGGTCGCCCAAATCGTTGAAAGTGGCTATTCCCCAGCGGCCCCCCACGAGCACCCGGACGATGCCGCCGACATCCCGACTCTGGGCGGCCGCCTCCAGCCGGCCGCCACGGTAGGCGACCCGAGTGCTCTCCGCAATTTCCACGCGGATATCCGCGAAGTCTCCTCCACAGCCGGCCAGCGCGGAGCTGATCCGGTCCTTGAGGTTGGGGTCCAAAGCCGTCACCTCCGCTCACAGCCTGTTGTCCTAGCCGCCCGGTATTCCTAGGGCGTCCGCCTAGCTCATTTCTGGGCCTGCCATCCCCTTCCTCCTGGGCGACTACGGAAAAGGGAGCGGCCTGCAGCCGCTCCCTCCCGATTTGTGAACACGCCTCCGCAGGATGCCTACATGGCTCGTTCTTGCGCAGAGAAGGGGTGGATGATCTGTCCATAGTTGAGCTGTTGCGGCGCGCGACCTGTCCAATATTGCTCAACAGGCCCGGCTGATGCACAAAAACGCGCAGGTGGCTTGAGCCCTCTGCGCATCTCTGCTCAGGTGACGCGGCCGACCTGAGCAAAAACGCGCAGGTCGGGTCGGCCGGCGTACCAATGCAAACTACTGCAAACTACGGTACCAAGATCACCTTGCCGCACTGCCCGCTGTGCATGAGCTCGAAGCCCTTCGCAAACTCCTCCAGCGGAAACCTGTGCGTGATCACCGGCGCCAGGTCAACACGTCCGCCGCGCAGCAGGGCCGTCGCCTTGTACCAGGTGTCGTACATCCTGCGGCCGGCGATGCCGTACACGGTGGCGCCCTTGAAGACGATGCCGTTGGTCACGTCGAGCTCTACCGGCTTGGCCGGCAGCCCGAGCAGCCCGGCCCATCCCCCAAACCGCAGCGCCGCGAAGCCCTGCCGCAGCGCGGACGGGGCGCCCGAGAACTCCAGGAAAACGTCCACGCCGTCACCGCCGGTCGCATCCCGCAGGGCAGCGACCGGGTCCTGCTCCATGGCGTTGATCGTCATCGTCGCGCCCATCTTGCGGGCGAGGTCCAGCCGGTAGGGGTTGATGTCGACAGCCAGGACCCTCTCCGCCCCGCACGACAGGGCTACGGCGACGGCGATTACCCCGATGGGGCCGCAGCCAAAGAGGGCAACTGTCTTGCCGACGATGTCGCCGGCCAGCGTGGTGTGGACCGCGTTGCCCATCGGCTCCTGGAGGGAGGCCCAGTCGGCCGGGATGGACGTGTCCGTCGGCCACAGGTTGGCCGCGGGCACCGACACGTACTCGGCGAAAACCCCGTCAATGTCCACCCCGAGAATGGCCAGGTTCTGGCAGATGTGCGCGTTGCCGGTCCTGCAGAGGTAGCACTTGTCGCAGACAACATGGGTTTCGGCCGAAACGAAATCGCCGACCTTGACCTGCGTCACGCCGGCACCCACCTCGACGACGGCGCCGGCCATCTCATGCCCGAAGATCATCGGCGGCTTGATGCGGCCCTGGGCCCACTCGTTCCACTCGTAGATGTGCAGGTCCGTGCCGCAGATGCTCGCGGCCTGCACCTTTACCAGCGCGTCACGCGGACCGGGGACTGGCACCGGTGCCTGGATCAGCTCCGCCCCCGTTCTTGCAGCGGTCTTTGCCAACGCTCTCATGCTCTTGCCGGTTGTAATCAACGCGTTGATGCGCCTCCTCAAGAAAGCGGCCGGATGCCGAACCCGATGCTGCGCGTCCCGGCCCGCT
This sequence comes from Bacillota bacterium, assembly GCA_030691505.1. GTDB lineage: Bacteria > Bacillota > Sulfobacillia > JAUYEG01 > JAUYEG01 > JAUYEG01. The sequence continues at coordinate 18,491 of JAUYEG010000139.1, forward strand.
GTGCACGGTGGTACCGCCACCGCTATCCCTCTGTCCCTTTACCCCAGCAGGTCCTGCCACAACTTAAGATACGTTTCCTTGGTGAGCAAGGGTTTGAACGTCCGCTTGATCTCCCTGGCCTCGGCGGCGCCGTCCCAGAGCAGGTCAATAACTGTCATCGCCATCACCTGGGCGGTGGCGACGTAGGTCAGTTGTTTGTCCTCGATCTGGTAGTCCTCCGAGTGGCCGCGGCCGACCACCCCGCCGACGCGCGGGTGGATGCTCGGCATGATGTGGGCGATGTCGCCCATGTCGGTCGACCCGGTGGTGTGGTCGCCGATGCTGACCGTTCCGGCGCCGAGCAGCCCCTCGGCATTGGCCTGGTACAGCGCGTCCATCCGCGGCTCCGAGAAGCGGGGCAGGTACCCCGGAAGCGTTTCGATTTCAACCTCGGCGCCTACCGCCATGGCGCCGGCCTGCAGCGCGCGGTCCACCTTGCGCGCCGCGTCAACCACGGCCTCCATCCGCTTGCCGCGCACGTAGGTCTCCATGCGCACGTCGGCCGGGATGATGTTGACCAGGTCGCCGCCCTTGGTGATGATCGGGTGGATACGGATGGTGTCGTCGTCCTTGAGCGTTTCCCGGTTGGCGTGGATGCCCATCAGCCCGAGCATGGCGGCATTGAGGGCGTTGATCCCGTCGTGCGGGGCGCCGCCGGCGTGCGCCTCCTTGCCCTTGTAGCGGATGAACTTGCCGACAAACCCGTTGTTGCTGCCGCCGACGCTCATCTTGTACCCCGGCATGGGGCCGGCGTGGACCATCATCGCCAGGTCCACGTCGTCCAGCGCGCCCTCGACGATAAACTGCTGCTTGCCTCCGAGGAACTGGATCTTGCCCTGCTGGCGCAGCTTGCTGCGGTACTCGATCTCCACGTACTCCTCGGCCGGAACGCCGATGAGGACCACGTCGCCGCCAAGGTACTGCATCGCCCCGGCGTCAACCAGCCCCATGCCCACGCCGACCATGGAGGCCGCCTGGGCGTTGTGCCCGCACGAGTGCGCCGCCCCCGTTTGGGGATCGGCCTGGGGGTGTCCAGGGCACAGCACCGAGTCGAGCTCACCCATGACGCACGTGGTGATGTCGCTGGCCCTGCCCTGCAGGCGGGCCTTGAGCCCGGTGATGGCGATGTCCTTCTGGTACGAAAGACCCAGCTCGCGGAACTTCTCCTCAACCTTGCCCGAGGTGCGGAACTCCTTGTAGCCCAGCTCGGGATGCGCAAAGATGTCCTCGCCGAGGGCGATGATCTCCGCGCCGCGCGCGGCGATGGCCGCGCTGACCTTTTGCTTCAGTTCGTCCTTGGTCAAGCGCATTTCCCTCCCAAGATACGGTTTCGAGATACGCTTCGGGATACGTCTCGGATACGGACTCGACTACTCGCTGAAGAAACTCTCCCACATGGAAAGGTAGGCGTCCTTTGTGAAGTTGGGCCTATAGGTCTTGACGAGTGCCTGGGCCTCGGCCGCGTCGCCGGCGAGCAGGTCGATCGCGGTCGCGGCGAGCAGCTTGGCCTGCACGACGTAGGCAAGGTGCTGGTCAACCATCGTAAAGCTCTTGGAGTGAAAGATCCCGCCCGCCCCGGCGACCGACGGCTGGATGCCGGGCATGATCTGGGTCAAGTCGCCCATGTCCGTCGAGCCGGTGCCGTGGCCGCCCTCTTTCACGGCATCCTCGCCGACTTCGACGACGGCGTTGGCCCGGAACAGCTCGGTCATCCGCTGCTCGCTGAGCTGCGGCATGTAGCCGGGAATCTCCTCGATTTCGACTTCGGCGCCCACGGCCATCGCCCCCGCCCTCAAGGCGCGGTTGACCTTGCGGGAGGCGTCCAGCACGGCCTCCATGCGCTTGCCGCGCACGTAGGTCTCCATGCGCACATCCGCGGGGATGATGTTGACCAGGTCGCCGCCCCTGGTGACGATCGGGTGGATCCTGATCGTGTCGTCGTCCTTGAGGGTCTCACGGTTGGCGTGGATGCCCATCAGGCCGAGCATGGCGGCATTGAGGGCGTTGATCCCGTCGTGCGGCGCACCTCCGGCATGGGCCTCCTTGCCCTTGTAGCGGATGAACTTGCCGACGAAACCGTTGCTGCTTCCCCCGGTGACGACCTTCTTGCCGTCCTGCTCCGCGCCCATGTGGACCATCATCGCCAGATCCACGTCGTCCATCTCGCCGAGCGCGATGAACTCCTGCTTGCCGCCCAGGAAGCTGATCTTGCCCTCGCGGCGCAGCTTGGCGCGGTACTCGATTTCCACGTATTCCTCCGCGGGCACGGCGATGAGCACGATATCGCCGCCGAGCGACGGCATGACGCCCGCGTCCACGAGGCCCATCGCCACGCCGACCAGGGCTGCGATCTGGCCGTGGTGTCCGCAGGAGTGCGCCGCCCCGGTCTGGGGGTCGGCGTGCGGGTGCTCGGGGCAGAGGACGGAGTCGAGCTCGCCCATGACGGCCAGCCTGACGTTGCTCTTGCCGCCGCCCAGGACGCTCTTGACGCCCGTGATGCCGATGCCGCCGCGGTACGGGATGCCAAGCTGGGCGAAATGCCGCTGGACAATCTCGGCGGTACGGAACTCCTTGTAGCCGAGCTCCGGGTGGGCGAAGATGTCGTCGCCGATCGCGATGATCTCCTCGCTCCGACGTTCGATGGCTTCGAGCACTTTCTGCTTGAGCACGCTGCGTTCAGCGTCCGTTATGCTTGCCACGTGCGCTCACTCCTCTGGGTAGATTGCGCAAATGCGGCCGGCGCTGTTTTGCGTCTCGCCACATGCGCCGGGCCTGGAAGTCCAATTTGTTGTACACCCAACGTAGCTGCTTCTCCTGCAATTCCGCGTGCCCTCTTTTGTCCCGCCGAACGTCCTTAACACGAAAGTGTCAAGGATTTTGCCTGGTAGGCGGCGAATCAGCGATCATGGCCGCCAACGACCGGACCGACGTTGCCCGGCCGAGCCCCGGCGGGCTCGGCCGCACCCCGAGAGGGAAGGCGGGGATGGTCGGAGATCCCTACCTTCACCTGGGATTGCTCGCGCTGGTTGGCTGCGTGCTCTTAATGGTTACGGAGTTCGCCGCAACCTCTATCTGGCTGCCCCGCCATGCTGGACTGCAGGCCGACCAGCCACTTCCCCAGGCCGTCAGCGGCATAGCCCTCCTTGGCCAGACCGATCCCGGTCTCCCGATGACGCTGTCGGAAGCCATTCGGGCCGCCGCACTTCAGCGCAAGATGCTCGCCGCGGCGGTGACGGAGGCCGCCGGCGAACGCGGCGACGCGACCCTGGCGGCCGGGTCGCCCGGGGCGGCCGAAGGAACGGAGCGCGGGACCGAGCCGGCCTCCCTCGCATCCTCCGAGAAAGCCGACCTCCCGGCGGAGGGACAGCCCCCTCAACCGCCGATGGCCGTATGGCGCCAGGCTGCGCTGTGGACGGCCGGCATGATCGTCGTCCAACCGAGCACCCTGAAGGAAGACGACGGGCCGCGCTACCCGCTGCGTGAGGAATATGAATGGCTTGAGCGCTGCCGTCTTCCGTCCGGAGCGCTGTCAATGGCCCCTGGTGACCGCCGGATAAACCCGTACTTTGCCAACGCCGCCGCCATGGCCCTGCTTCATTGGAACTCGGACGCGGTCCGCGACTGGATCGTCTGGTATCTGACCCACATGAACGAGGTCGACCGGTTTGGGCTGCGGGGAACCGTGTACGATCACCAATGGGGGGCCAGCGGCGTCGAGAACTCCATGGACGACTACGACTCCGCCGACAGCTACGCCGCGACCTTCCTCACGCTGGTAGCCCGGTATTTCTTCACCACGGGTGACGCGGGCCTGGTCCTGCAGCATCTAGAGAAGCTGGAGACCGTCGCGGGCGTGTGCCTCGCCTTGCAGGATGAGGACGGCCTGACCTGGGCCAACGCGGACAGGCGCTTCAAATTCCTTATGGATAACTCTGAAGTCTACCGCGGCCTTGCAGACTGGGCTGAGGTCCTTCGAACGCTCGGGCTCTGGCAGCAGGGCGACGTTTGGGCCGCCGTGGCCGAGAGCGTCCGCCTGGCCGTCGACCGGGAACTCTGGGTTGAAAGCCGCGGGGCCTACACCTGGGCCAAGACGCCTTTCGGCCAGCGCGCCATCAGGCGGCGGTGGTACCCCGACACGGCGGCCCAGCTCTATCCCATCCTGCACGGACTGATCGACCCCGACGGGCCGCGCGCCAAATCGCTCATCGCCATGGTCAACAGCTCCTACCCGGGCTGGCCCTGGCTCGCCACGGGGGACCAGTTCCCCTGGGCCGTCATCGCCTACGTCAACGCAGTCGCCGGGGACCGGGACATGTCACTGCGGTTCGTGGACTCCGTGTGGGAGAGCCACCTATCATCGGGCCGGCCGTGGCCATGGTACAACATGGAGGCGGCCTATCTGGTGTTCACTGTGCTCGAATTGACGGACGCGGGGTCCGCCGTCCCGCCCAGACGCTAGACGCAGACCCACCTCTACTTTCTCCTGAGCTTGCGTAACCATCCGGGTATCGTCGTGGGCGTGTTGGGCGCCGGCTGTGCGGGCTTGGTCGGCTGCGCGGGCTTGGTCTGGGTCGGCGGACGCAGCCCGAAGACGTTCTCCCAGTGAAACAGGCCGCAGTACTCGGCGGGAACCTTTTTAGCCAAGAACAGATCCGAGCCGCCTTGACAGGACCAGTTGGCCAGGCGGCCGGTGGCCCGGCAGACGTGGGCGGTCACGACCTCCGCCGGGCGAGCGAAGTCGCGTTTCGCCGTCGCCGGAAGCCCTTTTTCGAGCGTGTCGCGCCATACGGGTCCCGCCAGGGCGGCGCCCCCGCCGCTGAGCTCCGCATTGTCGTCAAACCCGACCCAGACGACCATCGCGAGGTCCGGCGTGTAGCCGGCAAACCAGGCGTCCCGCGACCCCTCGGTCGAACCCGTCTTGGCCGCGGCCGGCCTCGTCAGGCGGGACCCAATGCGCGCGCCGGTGCCGCCCGTCTGGAGCACACCTTTGAGCATGTCCGTCACGATGTAGGCCGCGCCCGCGCTCATGGCCCGCTGGGCGTCGGGCTGGTGCTGCTCGATCGTCCGGCCGTCGGGGCCGACAACCCGGAGCACGGCGACAGGCTGCTGATACGTCCCGCCGGCAGCCAGGGTCGCATACACTGAGCTCAACTCCAACGGGCTTACTTCGTAGCATCCCAGCGCGAGGGACGGCGTAGGGGCCAGGGGGCTGACGATGCCGGAGCGCCGGGCCAGGTCGACGACCCGGGCCGCGCCCACCGTCTGCAGCCAGGCGACGGCCGATACGTTGCATGACTCGGCCAGAGCCTGACGCATCGTCAGGTCGCCCCCATGATATGGGTTGGAGCCGTGGTCCCGGGGGGTGTAGGGCTCGGCCGCGCCGAGGGCGGCGAAGTCGCGCCGCGTGCAGGTCTGGGTGCTGAGCGGGTAGTAACCATCCTCAATCGCGAGGGCGTATATCAGCGGTTTGATCGTCGACCCCGGCTGCCGCCGCGCGTCGGTCGCCCTGTTAAACTGCGACTCGGCGTAGTTGCGCCCGCCGACCATGGCCTTGATGTATCCGGTTCCCGGGTCCACGGCCACCAGGGCGACCTGAGGCTGGGCGCCGTTGCCCGCGCCGGTCGAAGACGCCGCGAGATTCGCGGCCACCGCGGCCTCCGCGGCCAGCTGCAATGGGGGGTCGAGTGTCGTGTAGATCTGGTAGTTGCGCCGGTACAGATCCTCGGCCAGCTCGGGGTGGCTGGCGATCAGCTGCGCCACGCAGTACTGGACGAAATACGACGCCTCGCGCCGGGGCCGCAGCCCGGCCACCACAAGCGGGGCGCCGACCGCCTCGTCCGCCTCCGCCGCGGTAAGGCGGCCCGCCTGCACCATCTTGCGCAATGCCAGTTCGCGCCGCTTGAGCGCCAGCTCGGGCTGCCTATACGGGGAGTACGTCTCCGGCGACTGCAGCAGGCCGGCAAGCATGGCGGCGTCGGCCAGGCTGAGGTCTTTCGCGTCGCAACCAAAGTAAGTGCGCGCAGCTTCCTGCACGCCATAGACCCCGTGTCCCCAGTACACCTCGTTCAAATAGGACTCAAGAATCCACTCCTTGCTCCGGTGTACCTCAATGCGCAGGGCCCACAGTACCTCAGCCAACTTCCGGCGCATCGTCCGGTCCGCGCTGAGGTAGTGGTTTCGGGCCAGCTGCTGGGTTATCGTGCTGAAGCCGGAGACAATCCGGCCCTGCTGGACCGCTTGCAGGACGGCACGGACGACGGCGCCGGGGTTCACGCCACGGTGCGAGAAAAAATACCGGTCCTCAAACGCGAGCACCGCGTTGACCAGATGAGGTGAGATTTCCGAGAGCGGCGCAAGCGTCCTGTCCTCGGTGAAGAGCCGGCCTATCCGCTCACCGTCGACCGCAAATACGTCCGAGCCCTCGGGCATGGCCGCCGGAGGCAGCGGCCAGGCCAGAAAGACCACGAGGCTGAGCGCAACGGCTGCCGCGCAGGACCATACGCACCAGATGGCGAGCTTCCGCCGCGCCGGAAGCCTGACGGCCAGGTGGCGCGCTCTATTCACAACTGCTGCCATCGCCCTGGACAAATCCTGGATCCCTCCTGCGCGGCATCTTCCCTATGTGCCGGCTCCCGTGCCGAAGCGGGCCCCTCTAAGGTTCTTTACCAGGCAATTCGCGAACGGAACGGTTTTTCCGTCTTGGTTTTTCTGGTAGATCGACCTGCGGCCCGGGCCGGCCGGGCTCGGGGGTCATTGCTTTTGTTCATAAACAGTTTACAGTAGGCAGCACACGGAGCAAATCGCGCTGCAGGTATCTGGTCTTTCGGGGTCAAATCCATTCGGTCGCCGTGTGCAGCGGCAAGCGGGGGGGGAACCTTTCCTTGACATCCGTTACCCGGCAGAGGCGCACCAGGTTCTGGGCGATAGCCGCCGTCCTTGTCGTTGTTTTTCTTTTCGCAGGGTTATACTTCCGCACCGTGGTGCGCCGCACCTCGTCAGACGGAACCGCTTGGGCCACCGGGCAAGCCAACGTCGGCGACATTGAGGTTACCATCAGCGGATCCGGCGCGCTGGCCCCTGGCCGTGTCGAAGAGCTCCGCGCCATCACGGCTGGAACGGTGCGCCGGTTGCACGTCAAAGACGGGGACCTGGTCGTCAAGGACCAGATCCTCGCCGAGCTTGACAACGAAGCAGTGATCCTGGCTCTGGAGCAGGCCCAACTGACCTACGAGACCGAGAGCGAGCGGCTGGCGGACATGCGCGCCGGGCGATCAAGCAGCGTTTCGGACGCAGCCCTGCGGGCCGCCGAGCTCAAGGTTGAAACCGCGCGCCTCAACCTCGCGGCCCGCGAAAAGGCTGCCCTGGACCTGACGGTTCGGTCGGAAACCACCGCGATGGTAAGCCGCATTGAGGTCACCGCCAGCGATGACGTCGCCGCCGGAGGGCATCTGCTGACCCTGCTCGAGGGACCGCACGGCCGTGTGCGCGTGCAGGTTCCCGAGGACCGCATCGGGGAAGTCCGGACCGGGACCGGCGGCAGCGTCTTCCTGGCGCCGCTGCCGCAGACGCACATGGTCAAGATCAGCCTCGACGAAGGCTCGGTCTACGGGCTCCGGGTCGGGGATCGGGTCCACGGCACCGTCACCGGGCAGTGGCTGCCGGGGCTCAGCGCCACGTCTGATGGAAACGTCACGCGCATCGAGAAGGTCGGCAACCTCTTCCAGGTTACGTGCCGGCTGCCCGGCCTCCCGGCCCAGGTGCTGTCGGGCGCGCGCGTGACGGTCGAGATTTACCCCACGGGCAGGCTGGATGGGGTCACCGTTATCTACAACGGCGGCTATGTGTATTTGGCAACCGACGAGTACGTGCTGCAGCAGCAGCACGCCGCGGGCGGCGGCCACACGGCCAGCGTCATCAGTATTGCGAGCCAGGGGACCAAGGATGCGGCGGGCAGCGTCGTCTTCGAGGTGACTCTGCAGCTGAGGGACTTCCCTCAGGCAGCCCGGGCCGGTATGTCGGCTCACGCCGCTCTCACCCCGCCGGGCAGGGAGCCGGTGTACGCCCTCACGTCGCTTGAGACGGTTAGCCGCAAGATCGTCACCGCCGTCGGGGGAAAGGTATCCGGCGTGGCCGTCCGCGAGGGGGACCTCGTCGGGCCGGGCCAGGTGCTCCTGACCCTGACCAACGACACCGTACTGCACCAGCTCGAGATGGCCCGGAATGACCTCGCCGTGCAGGAAAACAGCCTGCGCGACCTTGCCAGTCCGCAATACACCGAACGCGAGGTGCAATCCCAGGACATCCGTTTCCGCCAGGCCGAGATCACCCTCAGGGCGCGTTCCGACGATGCCGCGGCGCTGACGCTCAAGGCGCCCCAAGCGGGCAAGGTCACGGCGTGGAACGCCAACGCCCAGATCGGCCGCAGCGTCGCCGTGGGGTTTCTGTTCTGCCGCGTCGCCAACTACGAGGGCATGGAGCTGACCATCCAGGTCGACGAGCTTGAGGTAGACCAACTGCGGTCGGGCATGCCGGCCACGGTCAAGGTTGACGCCCTTCCCGGGCAGACCTTCCAGGCCCAAATCAAGAGCGTGTCCCAGGAGGGCGTATACCAGACGGGCGTGTCCCGGTTCGCAGTCGTCCTCAGCGTCGAGCCTTCGCCCCGCCTTCGCTCCCAAATGACCTCCACCGCCAGCATCGCCGTGGCCGCGAAGCAGGGAGCGCTGTTGGTGCCGGCGGAAGCGGTCACTTTCTACGGAGACGGCAAGGGCGAGGTCAATGTCGTTCAGGCCGACGGCTCCGCGGCCGTCCGCGAGGTTGAAATAGGTTTGTTCAACTCGGCTCAGGTTGAGATTCTCTCCGGCCTCGAGGCGGGCGCCCGGGTCGTCACAGGGGTTATCAGGTCGACGGGCGGGATGTTCCCCGGGCTCAGCGTGCCGCGCTCTGGCGTGCTGCCGCGCTAGGTGCGCACCCATGATTGAGCTCAGCGGGATCAGCAAGGTCTACGGCATCGACCGCCTGGTGCACGCCCTGCGCCGCATCGATCTCAAGGTCGGCGCCGGCGAGTATGTGGCGCTTATGGGCCCGTCCGGGTCCGGCAAATCCACGCTCATGAACATCATCGGCTGCCTGGACCGTCCGACTGCGGGCACCTACCTGCTCGAGGGCGGCACGGTCAGCACCATGGACGACGACCAGCTGGCACAGGTGCGCAACCGCATGGCCGGTTTCGTGTTTCAAACGTTCAACCTGCTGGCGCGCCAGACTGCCGAGCGCAACGTTGAGCTGCCCCTCATCTACCGTGGAGTTCCGGGGCCCGAGCGCCAGCGGCTGGCCATGGAGGTGCTGGAACGAGTGGGGCTGACCGAGTGGGCCATGCACCAGCCCAACCAGCTTTCGGGCGGGCAGCAGCAGCGCGTGGCGATCGCGCGGGCGCTTGTCGGGCGCCCCAGATTTCTGCTCGCCGACGAGCCGACGGGCAACCTCGACAGCCGTTCGGGCCAGGAGGTCATGGTCCTGTTTGAGGAGCTCAACCGCGAAGGCATGGCGGTCATGCTGGTGACCCACGACGAGCGCATCGCGCATCACGCCGGGCGCATCATCAAGCTGCTTGACGGCAGGGTCGTGAGCGACGAGCTAAACCCGGCGCCCCTTGATGCCACCGCCGAACTTGAGCGCATCCGGGAGCAGGCTCACACGGCGGCGTCGGCCGGTGCGGGTACGGCGGCCGCGGGCATGGCGGATCCCCCGGGCATGGCGGATACCCGAGGTGGGCCGGTTTGAGCCTCATTGAGGCAATGCGGGTTGCCGCCGCCGCGGTCATTTCCAACAAGATGCGCACCTTTCTTACCACACTGGGTGTCGTCATCGGTGTCGCATCGGTCATCGCTCTGGTGTCGGTCAGCAACGGGGCGTCGGCGATGATCACGGGGCAGATCGAGGCGCTTGGCACCAACATGCTGGTGATCACGCCGGTCAACGCCCGGGTGACCCTCACCCTGGAGGACGCCCAGAGCCTGGACTCCAGGGTGCCTGCTCTTAGCGCTGTAGCGCCGGCGATGTCATTCCGGGGCACGGCCAAATGGGGCATCAACTCATACGAAACCTCCATCGAGGGTGTCGCACCGTCCCATGTCGAGGTCCGCAACTACGAGGTCGTTGAAGGCCGGTTTATCAGCGCCGCCGACGTGGACCAGATGCGGCGCATCGCGGTTATCGGTCACACTGTGCTCGGCGAGCTGTTCAAGGGCCGCCAGGCGCTCGGCCAGCAGTTGACAATCAACGGCCAGCAGTTCACGGTCGTGGGCGTACTCGCCGAAAAGGGCCAGGCCATGGGCACCAACCCGGACGACGTCGTCTTCATCCCGGTCACAGCGGCGCAGCGCCTGGCCGGCACCACCCGGCTCACGGTGATCTACGCCCGGCTCAGCAGCGGCGACCTCGCCACCGAGACTGTTGCCCAGATCAGACGGATCTTTGACCGCAAGTTTGGACGGGCGGACCAGGTCCGGGTGCAGAGCCAGGATGAACTGCTCGGCGCGGTGGATACCGCGACCCGCACCCTGAGCCTGATGCTCGGCGGCATCGCTGGCATCTCCCTGCTGGTGGGCGGCATCGGCATCATGAACATCATGCTCGTCTCGGTAACCGAACGCACTCGCGAGATCGGCCTGCGCAAGGCGGTCGGCGCCAGGCGCCGCGACATCTTGACCCAATTCCTGATCGAGGCCCTGTTTATCAGCATCGGCGGCGGGATCATCGGCATCTTCCTCGGCAGCTTGCTGGCCACCGTCATCGCGCGCTTCGGCGGGTGGTCCAGCGCCGTGTCCGCCGACTCGATAATGCTGTCCTTCTTCTTTGCCGGGGCTGTCGGGGTTGGTTTCGGCATGTACCCGGCAATGAAGGCCTCAAGGCTCGACCCGATCGCATCGCTGCGGTACGAGTAGGCTACCGATCTCCGCCGGAGGCCAGCGGCACGAGCTCCAGCTGCCCCCACAGCCCGAGTCGCTGGCCCACCACCGCTGCTCCCCCAAGCGCGCCACCGGTCTCCGCCAACCATGCCAGGGCAGGTTCGATGTCTTCGGCCCGGGCGATCCGGTTGCCCAGCTCGGTTGCGAGCGCGTCGGCCAGGGCGCCTCCGGCGGCCACGACCGTCGCGGCATCGGCCTTTCCCCGCGAAAACGAGGGACCCACCGTCCCGGACGATGTACACACGCTGATCCCGTCCGGAGCCGCAGGCAGGCGCAGGGCGGCCTTGCCGCTGAGCGGCGAGCCGCCGGCCAGCAGCAACATCGTCAGCGGGGCAGGGGAGAAGGCGAAGACATCGCCTCCGTTCTCGACTATGACGGTCTCGCTGCCGTACCTATCCCGCAGAAACCGTGCTGCGTCCTCCGCTATCGCCCCTGCCACGGCGGCCATGGGGCCTACCCCCGCGCGCAGCCCCGCCTCGAGCATGGCCCGCACCACAGGTGCGCCGGCGGCCGCAACAGCGTCCGGGGCGTTCGGGACGTCAGGGTCCACCGGCAGCGGATCATGCGAGGTCAGAAACGATGGGTGCTTGCGAGCGAATGCCAGGATCGCGGCCCGCACCTCGCGCACCCGCCTCTGGCACGCGCTGGCGGCCCCGGGGGCGTCCACCGGCGGGCGGCACGCCACCCACAGGTCCGTTTCGCCCTCGCGGACCACAAACGCCGTCTGCGCCGCCGTCCCTTCGGCCGCCGCGCCGTGCGCCCCCGCCGGCCAGTCCCCCAGCCAGCGGTACCGCCGCGGCTCGCCCCTGCCCTGCCCGGCATCGCTCCGGCCGGGCCGGGGCGGGGGCACAGACCGATGCATTAGAACGCGACCTTGATGGCGCCCGCCGGGCAGGCCTCGACGCAGACCTTGCACAGTACGCAACGGGTGTCGTCAAACAGTAGCTTATAGCTTGTTGGATCAAGAGCCAGCGCGCCTGCGAAGCACGGCCCGATGCACGCCCCGCAGTCAAGGCAGGCATCCTGGTCGATGGTAATCCGCCCCGAGATCGTCTGGATGCGGACGCCTTCGCGGGCGACGAACTCGAGGCCGCCCTGAAGGTCGCCCTGCCCGTCGCGGTCGTCCAGTTCGAAGAGCAGCGTTCCGGCCTCGCCGGGACGGATTTCGGCCCGGAGGATGTTGACGACCAGGCCAAAATCGCGAACCAGATGATACGTCACCGGTTTCTCCACCAGGGCCGCGGGGAAGTTGAGCACCACGCGCGTGCGTGCCATCTAGATCGCACCCCCTGGAGCCGCCGCCGCGGCCAAGCCGGGCACATCTCCGGTGCCGGTGGCCGCTCCGCGCAGCGGGCGGACCGGCCGCGTGAGACTAAAGCCGCCGGCCGCAATCATGTCCTTTAGCTCGGCAGCAATCCTGCGCGCCATCCTGTAGCTCGAAACCGGCGAGGTGCGGACCTCGGTCCCGTCGATGTCCACGCTGCCCGAGCGCAGCTCGGCGTAGCTGACCCGGCGCAGGGCCGGCCGGTTGCGGCTGGGCACCCCGTAGTCAAGGATGGCGGTGTAGAGCTCCGTCTCCGGCCGCGCCGCGGCCGCCGCGACATCCTCGTCGAGCACCGGGATCGCCACGCCGATGGCGACGTACAGGGTCACCCCGTAGCGGTGAAATGTCGCGGCCCGCAGGTAGCCGGGTTTCATCGTCTTGAGGTCGCCGATCAGGGCCAGGGTGCCCGCACCGCCGACCGGAACGCCGCCCGCCGACCGTTCCTGCTCCGGGTTATGCTGCGTGCCCTCCCACGCCACGTAGCCCTCGCCGCCGCCAAGGTAGACCCGCGTGCCGATGCCGATCGTGCGGTAGGTGGGGTCTTTGAGCATCGGGCTGAGCTGGCCCGATGTGGAGTAGCTGACGTTGCCGAGGCGCGGGAGCAGTGTGCCCATGTAGGTGTACAGCACGCTGTCCGTGGTGTTGGCGGCGGCGCCGTAGTTTTGATAGCAATTGCGCGGATTAAAGAGGGTGGCATCGCGAAGCCCCGCCAGCGTGACCTCGGTCTCGTGCGAGCGGCGCGGGTAGCAGTCGGTTCCCGGCGATGTGGCCCGAAGCCTGATCGTCCTGCCCTCAACCAGGTCCTGCAGGACGTGCGCGCCGCCGTAGCGCTGCCCCTGCGTTTCCGATTCCTCCGTCGCCCCGATGTAGCAGTCCACCGCGGCGATACCTGCGTATGCCGGCACGTCGTTGAGCCAGACCCGCGTCATCCTGATCGGAGGTTCCGTGTGCCCGAAATTGAGAAACGCACCGGATGAGCACATCGGTCCAAATGTGGCCGTCGTAACGACGTCCACCTTCTTGGCGGCGGCGGCCGCCCCGTCGCGCATGCCCATGGCGACCATTTCCTCCGCGGTCACCACGACAACTTTACCGCTCTTGATCTTGTCGTTGATCTCTTCGTACGTGCGATGCACGGCCAACCGCTCTCCCCTCCTCAAGCTGGTGTTGCCCATAAATCTACAAGGGCGGGGAGGGGCGGTCAAGGGAAACGCCGGAAAGAACGCCGGGCGGCGGCGGCTAGAGCCTGTCGGCCATCATTTCGAGGCAACGTTCCTTGGCCGGCAGCTGGCGCCCGGCGCGGCAGACCTCCAGAGCCAGCGGGGACGGACAACCCCGCTCACGGGATACGGTCCAGTCCACGCGGGCTTTGGATGCCTCGACGACCAGCCGCCAGTGTTTCTCCGGAAACCAGAGCAGCCCCAGGAGCACATCGCGCTCCTCGGGGCCCACCGGCCGTACTGAGTTGTAGGCGCCGAGGAGCGCCAGAACCGCATCGGGTTCCCAGTCGAGGTGAAAAGCGACGCGGCGCAACAGCTTCCAAAGATCCACACACGGCAGGTCAATCCGCAGCGAGTTGAGGTCGATCATTTCGACCCTGCCATTGGCGCCGACCAGGAAGTTGTGGGCAGCGGGGTCGCCGTGGCACACGGGGGCGTGGCCACCCTCCGCCTGGCACAGCCGCCGGTAGGCCGGCGAGCTTAGCGCCAGCAAGGAGCGCCGCGTATGCGCCGCCAGGGTGGGAGCCAGCTGCGATAGGTGGCTGGCGAAAGTGCGGTCGCCGCCCGGGTCCGTCCTGGCGGCGGCAAGCAGCTCGGCGCACCTGCTCGCCACTTTGGCGGGCCACTTGCCAAGGTTGGATTGCCACCTTGAGCCGGCAGGGGATATAAACGCCGCTACCGCAAGGTGAAAACGCGCCAGCACCGCCGCGGCCGCCGTCACTTCATCGAGACGGTCGTAGCTGAGCTCACGGCCCTCGACCCAGGGTGTGAGGGTCCACGCCACCCCCCTGCGCCAAACCGCTATCGACCCTGAGGTCGTCCGCAGGAGCGGCTGGACCCGGTCAAAGCCCCTTTTCCGTACGTGCTCCTGAACGTCGTGCATGAATTCCAGCCTGCTCTGGGATTTCCGGACCGGCTTGAGGCAGTAGGTCTCTTCGTCCGTCTCCACTCGCATGACCGAACCGCGAGGCACGCACGCGCGCGCGGTCACCTGCCACGATGCCAGGATCTGATTGACTGCCGATTGACCACAAGTGCCGGGGTTGCGAGCCAACGGAACCACCCTTGCCCTTTTCTTTCGCCAGGCGCCGGGGCAGGCCCTCAAGCAGCCTGTTATCTCGGACCGCAGCTATATGCGCTGCAGTATCCTATGGGTGGCGGACCGGAAGCGGAAGCTCCAAGCGCGGAAAGTGGGGTCGACCGGAGCAGGGGCAATAGGAACGAGCAAGGCGGCTCCCTAGTGTGTCGCAGCCCCCAGGCTCTTGAGGGCGCCCGTCAGCAGGCTCATCCTGGGCGGCCCGGCGATCCCGGTCCCAGTCCGAGGGCTATGGCCCAAACAGCTCCCCATCAGGGCCGCCCTGTCCGTGTGCCGCGAGAATGCCGCGGATGATGAGGATGAGCGCCTGCTTGCTGCTGCGGTCGAGACGAGGCAGGGCACGGCTGATCATCGCGTCCTCCGGGTCTGCGACGAACTCCTGCAGTGTTCCAGGCATCGTCCCCTCGAGCAGGGCGCGGTCGCGCTCGCCAAGCAGTGAAGGCAACGGTACGTCAAGCGCCTTGGCCGTCATGGCCAGGGCCCTTACGCTGGGGGTGGCGCGTCCCATCTCGATCTGCGAGAGGTAGCCTTGCGATAGCCCCGCGCGGCGGGCTAGCTCGGATACTGTTAGCCCCGTGCTGACACGAAGTCGTTTGATCTTATCTCCGGCGTGAGTCATGCTCACGATCGGTCCCCCCTGACTGGCAAACGAATGATGCTCACCACAATTCTAGCACTATCTCTAGAGTCACGCGAATATCTGCTGCGACTCCTTGCAGGATTTTGGGCGACCAGAGTAAATATGATGCAGGGAAAACTGCATCAACTCTCTTTGGGGGTGGCTCGGTTGCCCAGTGAGTCCGGCCGCAAGTCCGGTGATCATGTCTTCCACCGCGACGTCAGGAAACACATGCCCTTGATTGTCAGGGCCGAGGGGATCTACCTATACGACGATACCGGCAAGCGTTACATCGACGGTTGCTCAGGCTCCCAGGTTGTAAACATCGGGCACGGTGTGGAAGAGATTGTCCGGGCGATCGAGGCGCAGGCGCGGACGGTTGCCTTCACCCATGGCTCCCGCTTCACCACCCGGCCCCTCATACGCCTGGCGGAAATGGTCTCCGAGCTGTCGCCCCCGGGATTGGAGCGCGTCTACTTCGTGTCAGGCGGCTCCGAGGCCGTCGAGGCCACAATCAAGTTCACACGGACCTACTTCATTGAGCGGGACGGTCCGGGAACCAACAAGCACAACCTCATCGCGCGCTGGCACGGCTTTCACGGCAACACCCTCGGCGCCCTGTCGGCCACCGGGCACATGCCGCGGCGGCGCAAGTACGCTCCGATGCTCGTGGCTTTCCCGCATGTACCTGCCTGCTACTGCTACCGGTGCCACTATGGCAAGACACATCCTTCCTGCGGCGTGGCGTGCGCCGAGGCCCTCGAGGAGATGATTCTCGCGCAGGGGGCGGACACGGTCGCCGCTTTCATCGCTGAGCCCCTGGTCGGCGCCGCTTCCGGCGCGGTCCCGCCGGTCGACGAGTACTGGCCCCGTGTGCGCGAGATCTGCTCCAAGTACGACGTCTTGCTCATCGCCGACGAAGTCATGACCGGTTTCGGCCGCACAGGGGCGGATTTCGCAGTCAACCACTGGGGGGTCGTGCCTGACATCATCGCGTGCGCCAAGGGCATGAGCGCCGGCTACTCGCCCCTGGGGGCAATGGTGGTGCGCGAGGAGCTCTACGACGTGCTGAGGCGGGGCTCGGGGCGGTTTACGCACGGTCACACCTACGGCGGCAACCCGCTGTCGGCGGCGACCGGGGTGGCCGTGCTCGAGTACTATCGCCGCCACCGGCTATGCGACAACTCCCGGTTGATGGGTGAACTAATGTTCAAGCTTGCGGCGCCCCTGGCGGACAGCCCGATCGTGGGCGATATCCGCGGCCGCGGCCTGTTCATGGGCGTGGAGCTTGTTGAGGAAAAGGCGACGCGCCGGCCGTTCCCGGCCGAGCTGGCGATCGGCGAGAAGCTCACCCAGAAGTGCATGGCCCACGGCCTTGTGGTCTACCCGGGCAGCGGGCACGCCGACGGCAAGGCGGGGGATCACGTGCTCATCGGCCCGCCGCTTACCGTAACGGCGGACGAGGTCGCGGAGCTGGTCCGGTGCCTGGCCGCGGGCCTGGCTGACCTTGAGGTGGAGCTGGGCGTCCGCGCCGCCAACTGACCCGGCGCCTCTTGCTTTCGCGAGCCGGTGTTTTTGACATGGCCAAGGGGGGATTCCGGTGTCCGGTTTCGACCTTCTGATCCGCAACGGGTGGCTCGTCGATCCCAAGTGCACCCTTGACGGGCAGTACGATATCGGGCTGGCCGGAGGCAAGGTGGCGGCGGTGGCGCCGACCCTCGAGGGCTCTGCCCGGCATACCCTCGATGCAGGCGGCAGGCTCGTCATGCCCGGCATCATCGACTCCCATGTGCACATACCTGGGCGGGGCATCGCGCACCGGGAGATGGCCCGGGCCGGGGTCACCACGGCAGTGGACTTCGGGGGCTTCCGGCGCACGCTTGAGGAGCTCCCCGAAGCCGGGGCCGGGCTCAACATCGCCGGCCTTCAGACGATCGGTCCGTGGCCCGACGAGACGCCGGCGGCCTCCGAGGTCGAGGCGGCCACCGATGAGGTGCTTGCCGACGGGGGTCTCGGGATCAAGATCATGGGCGGCCACAGCCCCTCGTCGCCCGACGCAACCGCCCTGATGATCGAAACCGCTAACCGCCTCCACGCCTACGTGGCCTATCACGTCGGCAGCACCGCGACCGGCAGCCAGCTCCTGGGGCTCCGGGAGGCCTTTGACCTGGCAGGGCGCAACCGGCTGCACATCGCCCACGTGAACGCCTACCTGCGGGGCATGATCCGGCCACCCCTGGAGGAAAACCAGGAGGCGCTGGAGCGTCTGGCCGCGGCCTACTGGATGGTTTCCGAGTCTCACCTCGGCCCGCGAAACGGGACCGGCGGCCGCATCGGCCCGGACGGCATGCCGTCGGACTGGGTCACGCGCAACTGCCTCAAGATGCGGGGTTACGAGTTGACCCGCGAGGGGTTGCGGCAGGCCCTGGCTGACGGATACGCCGCGGTCAACACAATCCTCGACGGGGCCGTTGTCCAGGTTGCCGGGCCGGAGGGCGTGCGGCTGTGGGAGCAATCAGATACACGCGCCGGGCTGAGCTTTCCCGTCAACGTGCGCGCCACAGCGCTTGTGTGCGCCACGGCAAAGGTGCGGCGGGCCGACGGGAGCAGGGATTTCGTAGTTGACGCGATCAGCACCGACGGCGGTTCGTGGCGCAATTTCATTGCCCAGAACGGGCTTGCCCTGGTGAGGTTCGGGGCGCTGACCGCAGCCGAGTTTGTGCGCAAGGTCTCCTACGTCCCGGCGCTCATGTTTGGGATGGTCACCAAGGGCCATCTCTCGCCCGGCGCGGACGCCGACGTAACAATCCTGGACCAGGAGCGCTGCACCGCATACGCGTCCGTGGTGGGTGGCCGGGTCATCATGCTGTGCGGCACCGTGATCGGCAGCGGGGCAACCGTCATTTGCACCGGTCGCGGCGAGCGCAGGCTGCACCAGCGCGGTTTCGCCACGTCAACCGTGCGCATTGAGGACAGCCTGTTTTGGACCAAAGGGGACAGCGATCCCGGCCCCGGCGCGATCGAGATCCAGTAGCCCTGAACCGTCCGGCGAAAGGGCTGGTATCTGTGGCAGCTTCAGAGTGAGCGAGGAGGTTGAGGTATTCGTGGTCAAGACGAGACCGCTGGAGGGCCTGGTGGTCCTCGGAGTCGAGCAGTTCATTGCCGGTCCGTACTGCACCATGCTGCTGGCCGACGCGGGAGCCGAAGTCATCAAGATCGAACGCCCCGGCGTGGGGGACCCCCGGCGCACGATCGGCCCGTACGTGACGGCACAGGACGGCAGGACCCGTGTCAGCGGCGGCTTCCTGGAGTACAACCGCAACAAGAAAAGCGTCAGCCTCAACATGCAATCGCCCAAAGGCAAGGAGATTCTTCGCGCCCTGGCGTCGCGGGCCGACGTGCTTGTGGAGAATTTCCGCCCCGGTACGATGGACCGCCTTGGGCTGGGCTACGAAGCGATCAGCGCGATCAATCCGGGGCTGGTCTACGCCGCGGTGAGCGGATTCGGCCAGCTGGCGGAATACGAAGGGCCCTACAGCAAGTGGCCGGCGTTCGACATCGTCGCCGAAGCCATGAGCGGCGTGATGCACCTGGTCGGATTCGAAGACCGGCCGCCGACGACCACGATCTACGGTCTGGCCGACACGCATTCGGGGATGGTCACCGCCCTTGGCATCATGTTTGCCCTGCACGAGCGGGCGCACAGCGGCCTGGGGCAGTTTGTGGACACCTCGATGTACGACGCCATGCTCGGTCTCAACGAGCGGTGCCTGGCCTCCTATTCGTTGACGGGCGAGGTGCCCATGCGCGGCCAGGAGAAGATCCAGGGCCCGCGCGGCGCGTTCATGGCCGCCGATGGATACGTGGCCCTCAACATACCGACCGACGATCTGTGGCAGCGGCTGACCGGCGTGCTCGGGCGCCCCGACCTGGTCACCGATCCGCGCAGCAAGGATGGGCCAAGCCGGGCCGTCAACGGCGAGTCCTTTTTGCGGCCGGTGATCGAGCAATGGATGGCCGGCAAGACCAAGGCCCAGATTGTCGAGCTGCTCCTTGCGGCGGGCGTTCCGGCGGGGCCGGTTCAGACCGCCGACGAGATCTTTGCCTGCCCGCACGTCGCGGCAAGGGGGATGCTCGTTGAAGTGCAGGACCCCGACTTGGGGGTCCGCAAATTCGCCCGCACCCCGGTACGGCTGTCGCGGGCCGCGGAGGTTGAGGGACGGCCCGTGCCGCGCCTCGGCGAACACACCGCGGAGGTTCTCGGCCGCCTGGGCTACACGGCCTCAGCCCTTGAGGCCCTCAAGGCCGAGGGGGTCATCTAGTTTCCTATAGCTCATCCAGCTCCGCAAAGATGGGAGGGCTCCATTTGAACCGTAAGACAGACTACCCCCCGGGGCGGGCCCCGGTGATCGTCTCCGCGGTGCGGACTGCAATTGGCAAGTTTGGTGGCACCTTGGCCGGGTTCACGGCTGTCGAGCTTGGCGCCATGGTGGGGACCGAGGCGATCAAGCGGGCAGGAGTGGACGGGGCGCTGATTGACGAGGTCATCATGTCCAACGCCCGGCAGGCGGGCGTGGGGCCAAATCCCGGCCGGGCGGTCGTGCCCCGTTGCGGACTGGCCGAAACAGTCACCGGCTCTACGATCAACATGGCCTGCGGCTCCGGTCTCAAGGCGGTCGAAATGGCCTCGATGGCCATCGCCGCTGGCGCCGCGGATGTGGTTCTGGTCATCGGCGTCGAGGCGATGAGCCAGATCCCCTACCTGCTTCCCGGCGCACGCTGGGGCTACCGGCTCGGCAACGGGGAAGCGCTTGACGCGCTGCACAAGGACGGTTTCATCTGCGCGCTGACCAACCAGCACATGGGCCTGACAGCCGAAAACGTTGCAAGCAGGTACGGCATCACCCGGCGCGAGAGCGACGAGTACGCCGCGCTCTCGCAGCAGCGCGCGGAGGCGGCCATCACAGGCGGGCATTTCGCATCGCAGATTCTGCCGGTTCCGATTGCCCAGCGCAAGGGGCCGGCGGTGCCGTTTGTGCAGGACGAGCACCCGAGGTTCGGGTCTACCGTCGAGGGCATCGCGGGTCTCAAGCCGGTTTTCAAGCCAGACGGCATCGTTACCGCGGCTAGCGCCTCGGGGATCACCGATGGCGCCGCAGCCGTGGTCATCGCGGCAGAGGACACGGCGCAGGCTCACGGCCTGCCGGCGATGCTGCGCATCCGGGGCATGGCAAGCGCCGGCGTCGATCCCAGCTATATGGGGATCGGTCCTGTGCCCGCAACGCGCGCGGCCCTCGAGCGCACGGGACTGACCATCGCGGATCTGGACCTGATCGAAGTCAACGAGGCTTTTGCCCCGCAGGTGCTTGCGTGTGAACGTGACCTGGGCTACGATCGCGACCGGGCCAATGTGGACGGCGGGGCCATCGCGCTTGGCCATCCCATCGGTATGACGGGCGTGCGGCTGCTGGTTGCCCTGGCCCACGCGATGCCGAGGCGTGGTGCCGGCCTTGGACTGGCGACGGTGTGCATCAACGGCGGCATGGGCATGGCGGCGGTGGTAGAGCAACTCTAGCCCTAGCGGCCGCGTATCTCTATTCGGGCGTAGGTTGTCCGCAGGGTGACGAGAGGGCCTCCGCCGTTCGCGTCTCCCTCCGCCCGGCTGCGGCGCCCATCGGATTGGGCCCGGAGCCCTGATAAGCTCGTCGTCGAAACCCCGGCCCTCTCGGAAGCGGCATCTACGGTCACCGGGCTCGACGAGGGCATCTCGACCGTGATGAGCCCGTGAACCGTCGTGACGTCGCATGCCGCCCCGGGCGCGGCATCGTAGTACACCGATGCCTTGCCGTACGTGGTTTCCACCTCAAGTGGGCCGCGGGCGCGCCGTACCGACACGTTGCCGTGACGGGAGACAATGCTCAGGACCCCTCCAACGTCGTCGCAGGTGACGTTGCCGTAAGTGCTGCGCACATCCAGCGGCCCCCCGATGAGGCTGGCGTCAAGAGCGCCATGCTCCGTCTCGACCGTGACGGCGCCGCCGATTGACGAGAGGACGACGGCTCCGAAGCGCGACTTCACCTCCACCGGCCCGGCGAACCCGGCCGCCGTAACCGTGCCGTACTCCGCGCCGACCCGCACCTCAAGGCCTGGCGGAAGGTTGAGCAGCACGTCGGCCTGCGACCGCGAGGTCGTCCCGCCCGGGTTTTCGCCGGCGGCGCGTACCACCAGCCGCGACCCGATCCGCTGCACCGTCACGGAGACGGCATCGGCCGCCCTGCGGGCCTCGTCGGCGGTGCGGGCGCTCGCGGTTACCACCGCCTCCCCGCGCGGCTCAGCGCCGGGGGCGACCGCGACAAGCTCAACCCGGCCGACCCTGACGTCTATCTCCACAGCGGAAACGCCCTCAAGCGTAAGAGGCAGCCAGACGGTCTCAGTGACCCGGTGCGGGAACTGCCCACCGAACTGCCAGGCAAAACCAAACTCGGGGGCACAGCCCGGAAGCCAGGGCCCGGCAACTCCCCTGCCCAAGGCCAGGACCAGCGCCAAGAACAGCAAGGCCCACCCTGAGAGCCCAAACCTGACGGTCTGCCCGCCGCCCCGCGCCCTGCTCTGGGCCAAGAGCATCTCCGCGCCTAGGAGGATAAGGGCAACGGGCCACAACCGGACCAGGTCCACTGACCGGGCGTAGGTGCTGCTCCACAGGAGGACCAAACCGCTGGCGAGCAGGACCATGCCAAGGCTGAAAAGGCCTACTCCACGATGACGCACCCAGCCACACCTCTCCGAAGATCGAATCCTGCTACAGGCCGGTCAGGTTCCAGAGCGCCCCGGCGGCCCGGACAAGCCCCGGCCAAACCTGAGACCGCTCGCCCGCGTACCGCGAGAGCTGTGACCCCAGCCGCGCGGCCCCGCTCACGAGCATGTCGCCCGCCGGAGGCCACAGGAAGGCCAGGCCCGCGACTGCCAGCGCCACAGAGGCCGCGGCCAGCACGCCTGCATGGAGCAGCCGGCGAGGGTTGACGCGGCCCGGAGCGCCCGCCCCAACTCCTACCCCCGCCCCCTGAAACACGTGCGCGCGTCGCATGCGCAGCAGTACGCCCTCCTGAAGGCCTGAAGGCGCCTTTGCCCGCAGTGCGACCTGGAACTGCCCCATTTCCTCACGCAACAGGGCCTCCTCCGCGGCGCAGGCCGGGCATCCGGCCAGATGCGCGGCGATCTCCTGCGCGGCGATGGCGGACAACTCGCCGTGCAGGTAGGGAAGCAGCATCAGACGCGTGCGGTGGCAGGGCATGGCAGGCCCTCCTCCTTTTCAATCCTGCGGCGCAGCGCGAGGTGCGCCCTTCTAAGCCAGGTCGCGACGGTGTTCTCCGGCACTTCAAGCACCGCGGCGATTTCCCGGTAAGAGAGATCGAGCCCATATCGAAGAACGACAGTCGAGCGTTGGTTGGGCGACAAATCCTCAACGGCCTGCCTGACGTGCCGGGCCTCGTCGGAGCGCACGGCCACGTCGTCCGGGCCGGGGTCGGCGGCGGCAGGCCACTCGTCCGCGCCCGCGCCCGCGTCAATGCCAAACCCGAAGGGCGGCCGCGGCGGGACCGTCAGAACCCTGCCTCTCGACCTGAGACGGTCATAGCAAAGATTGAGCGTGATCCGGCAGAGGTAGGCGCGAAGCGATGTGTGAATCTCCGCCCGCCTCCTCTCGAGGGCGACAAATGCACGGAGAAACGCGTCCTGCACGACGTCCTCCGCATCTTGCTTGTTGCCCAGCGTGTGCAGGGCAAGTCCGTAGAGCTGGGCCCCGTGTTGCTCGACGAGGCGGGCCCAAGCCGCGCTTGTGTTCACCAGCAGGCCCCCGTGGCGCTGACTTCGCAGTTCCGCCGCATTGCGGAGTCGCAGTCAGTATTCAAGACTTCCGATTGATGCCCGCTCTTTCACCCAACCGACTCGGCAATCGCAGGCAGGACACGTTCTACGCTGCGGGGAAAGTTGACCCCGCAGCAACCGATGCGGTCGCATTTCCCCCCGCATATCCATGGAGGTGGCTCATGGCCAACTACCGCTGGGATTCCCTACGTTCTTTCGTCGCCGCGGTGTTCAAATCCGCTGGCTCAGACCCGGAAGAAGCGCTGCTCGTCGCAGACAATCTCGTCCGGGCCAACATGCGCGGGGTCGATTCGCACGGCGTCATGCGCGTGCCGTCATATCTGCGGCGGCTCAAGACCGGCCTCATCGCCACCCCGGCGTCGATGAGAGTCGTCCGCGAGACCCCGGTCACGGCGGTTCTTGACGGCGCAAACGGCTGGGGCGCCGTCGTCGGCAAGGCGGCGATGGACCTGGCCATGGCCAAGGCGGGCGCAGTCGGAATGGGCGCCGTGGGGGTCGTCAACTCAAATCACTTCGGCTACGCCGCCTACTACGGCGAAATGGCCCTGGCCCAAGGATTGATCGGCATTGCCCTGACAAACGCCAATCCGGTGGTGCCCGCGTTTGGCGGCCGGGTTGCCGTCGAGGGCACAAACCCGA
The DNA here is from genome assembly GCA_030691505.1 of Bacillota bacterium. GTDB lineage: Bacteria > Bacillota > Sulfobacillia > JAUYEG01 > JAUYEG01 > JAUYEG01. The sequence goes on from JAUYEG010000139.1 coordinate 42,279, forward strand.
TCTGCATCTGCGTGCCTGCCGGCAAGGAGCCGCCGTTTGTGTTTGACGCCGCGACCACGGTCGTGGCGCGGGGCAAGGTCGACCTGGCGATCAAGAAGGGCATCTCCATCCCCGACAACTGGGGGCTCACTGCGGACGGCTTACCCACGACCGACCCGTCGGCCGTAGTGCTGATGCAGTCGCTGGGGGGCTACAAGGGATTTGATCTGGCTGTCGCGGTCGACATCCTGTGCGGCGTCCTCAACGGCGGTCCGTTTGCGGCAGACGTCGGCCGCCTCAGGGAAGGGGATACTCCGCAGTACGTCGGCCATTTCCTGCTCGCCATCAAGATCGAGGCCTTCAGGGAGCCGGCGCAATTCCGCGCCGACATGGACAGCCTGCTGTGCCAGCTGCGCCAGCCGCGCGCCGACGGCCAGGGGCACACCCTGGTGGCCGGCGACCCCGAGCGGGCCGCGTTCGCCGAGCGTCAGCAGCACGGCGTCCCCCTGCCGGACGAAATCGAGCGCGACCTGCGGCAGTTGGCCGCCGAGGCGGGCCTCTGCTTCCCGGACCCGGTGGGGTAGGGCGGGGCAGGGCGGCGTAGCTGGGCGGGGCAAGCGGGGCAGGCGCTGCAGGCGGGGCGCCGGTCTTCTCGCCCCGACGCTCCGCTCCTGCTTTCTAGGGAGCAGGTCGGTCCGCAGCCTGTTTTCTACAAAGCAGGTGCGGCACCCGACCTGATCTCTGAAGAGCAGGAAGCGGCTTGCTGCTCTGTGGCGAGCAGGTTGTCAGGATCACCTGCTATGTGGGAGACACATCCTTCGCCTTCCTGCTCGCTTCGAAGCAGGAGGTCGTGGGAGGCAGGGGTCCCACCTTTGTTGAAGGGCTACTGACGCCCCGCCGCGCGCGCCTTCGCCCCGTATCCCGTGCACAGACTGGCAAGCGTCCGGTAGTAGCAGCCGCCGACATCAACCGTCCGGCGTGGGAGCTGCGCAGGAAGCAGGGTCTCAAGGATGTCCGGGTGGAGCTGGTCCACCGTGACGGTAACCATCGCCACCTTGGCGTTCAGGCTGATACCGCCCTTGATGAGGTCTCTTGTCTGTGTTTCCCGTAGTGTCCTTTCGTCGGGGTAACGCCCCGTGAGTTCGTAGTGCTGAGGGCCGTTGAACTCGAAGGCAACTCCATGCAATAGGTAGTAGCGGTCGTACTCGAGCAACTCCCCGGTCTTTGGGTTGATAAGGAATCCGGGGCGGGCGTTGTCAATATACTCGTCGCTGTCCACCCGCAGGTCGAGGAAGCGCTTCATCAGGTATTCGCCCTTGTTTGCGACCAGGCTGTACCCGGTTTCCAGGGCGTTCGCCATCAGTTCCTGACAACGCTGCGGGACCAGCACTGTTGGGCGCAGACCCTTCCCGCAGCGGGTGAGGGACAGCCAGCCACGTTGTGCCAGCCTGCTGCAGGCCATGGCGGCTGCGCTCCTGGTGGTCCTGGCCTCTGCGGCGAGAGCAGATAGACTGATCGGAGAGGCCACATACGTCACGAAGTACACGACCAGCTCAAGTGTGCCTAGCTCGTGATCCGCCAGGAGTTCGCGCGCAACCTCATCTGGAACAGCCAACACACGGGACCTCCCCGGCATGCCGATACACCAACTCTAGCACAGAGAGGACCGATATGGAACAATCTGCCATGCGCAAGACCCGTGCCGGGCCTGCGCTCCGATTCTGGGAGCCAGCCCTACTTCCTGCTCCCTGACCTACTTCCGCTCCGACATGGGCACCCCGGCCTTGCCCCAGTTGTCACGCGGGGTCTCGAAAATCGCCACCGAAACGGCATCCGCCCCGACCTTGCATGAATCGCATACTGCCTTCGTAATCCCCTCGATCAGGAGCTTTTTCTGTTCCTTGCTCCGGCCTTCAAGCATCTGTACAACTACATGCGGCATGCTGACCCCTCCGTCGATTGTATTGTGTCAATCCGTCCGTTGCGGGTTGATTCGCCCTGGGCCAGGCCTGGGCCTGCCCCCTGGTGCCCCTAAGCCCGCTGCCAAAGCTACCGCCTAAGTCCGCTGCCAAACACTATCGCTGAAACTTGCAGCGCAATTCTGCTGGCGAACCCTCGCGGGCGTCTCTCGCGGGCGTCTCTCGCGGGCGTCTCTTGCAGGCGTCTCTTGCAGGCGTCTCTTGCAGGCGTCTCTTGCAGGCGAAATGGTTCGGGCCGAGAAGTAGTCCCGATGCCTCGACACGATTTGCTCGTTCCCAGCCTCATAGGCGGGTTTCACTTCGTCAGCCTCAACTGGAGCCGGCCTATTTTCGCGCTGCTCGCCGGACAGCTCGGTGCGAACGAGATGATGCTTGGCGCCCTTACCTCGGTCTTTTACCTGCTGCCGCTGATCATCGCGCTGCCGGCCGGGATGCTTACCGACCGGTGGGGCGCCCGCCGGCTGGCGGCGGCCGGCTCCGCATCTCTTGTTCTGGGAAACGTGCTGTATGCGGTCGCGACCAATTTCCTAGCCCTGGCTGCTGCCAGGGTGCTGTGCGGTCTGGCGCAGATCGTCGTGCTGGTCGCCGTTCAGGCCCGCGTGGCCAACCTGGGAAAGGCGGGTGAGCAGGACCGCAACTTCGGGACGCTGTTCTTTTTCGCCGGGGTGGGCCAGCTGGCGGGGCCGCTGCTGGCCGGGTTCACAAGCACGGCCTACGGCATCCGGTTGTCGTTTGCGGTGGGCGCCGTGCTGGCGCTCATCCCTCTTGCCATGTCCGCGTGGTTGCCGGACGCTCCGGGACTCGCCCGCAAGGTGGTGGCCATGAGCGCTGATAGCGCGAGGGGCGCCGGAGCCGCAGCCCGCAGTACCACTCCGCGAATGAGCGTGGCAACGGTGGGCCGGCTCTTGTGGATCCCCGGTGTGAGGCTTGGGGTGGGCGCCAGTCTGATTTTGCTGTTGGCGGACGGCGCGCGCGAGTCGCTGTTTCCCTGGTTTGCCGCAAGGTCGATCGGCTTTGATGAAGCGACCATCGGGGTGCTGCTCTCCATTTCGGCGCTGTTCTCGATCGCCGTCCAGCCTTTTGCCGGGGCGCTCGCCAAAGCCCTGGGGCGCACGCGGGTTCTTTCGCTGGCAATGTTCTGCGGAGCCGCCGGCATGATCGCCGTCCCGTTTGCCCGCACGTTTTGGCCGATGGCAGGCGCCATGGCGCTGGCCGGTCTCTGCATGGGGGCCAACCAGCCACCGTCGATGGCCTGCGTGGCCGATTCCGCACCTCCCGAACTGCGCGGCATGGCGATGTCCCTTCGCCTTGCCGGAAACCGGGTCGGGCTGCTTCTCAGTCCGATATGGGGCGGGTGGCTGGTGGCGGCGCGGGGACTGTCATCGTACTTCTTTGCCGCCGCGGTCATACTTGGCGCGGGCAGCGCATTTGTTGGCACGCTTGCCGGGGGAGGCCTCAGAGCCGGGCCAAGAGCGAGAACCAGGCCCCAGGCGCAGACCTAGATCTGGATCCAGAACCTGCACCCCGCGCCGCGCGCGCTGCACCATGCGCCGGCATTTCGCGCCGCGCGCGCTGCACCATGCGTCCCTCCTGCATCCTGCGCCGCGCCCCCGCCATCCCCCGGGCCTGCCTCAGCCCCGGCTCCGCCCCGGCCCGAGCCTCGCCCCCTTGCACTCCTGACCTGTCACTCAGACATAAAAGCCTGGCAGCCGGGAACTATGCAGCAGAACAGGATAGTACCCCCTCGCGGCGAAGAGGGTTGGGTGGTCACAGGCAAGGGGGGTTAGGTCATGACGGACAAGGTGTCCGAACGCAAGTGCTGGGAGTTCAACGACGCCTGCCCGATGCGCGGCCAGCCCCGCGCGGGTGCGTCCTGCCCGGCCTACCGCAAGGGGCTTTCTTGCTGGGAGTTTGACTGGAAGGCGTTCGTTGGGGCACTGCCCAAGGAGAAGTGGGACTACTGGAAGGCGATCCTTGAGCAGTGCGATTCCTGTACCTGCTACAAGGCAAAAGCGGTTGAGTTGCGCGAACGCATCGAAGCCGTCCGCAAGCTTTAGCCAGAGGGATGTAAGGCGCAGTAGTCAAAACGCAGTCAAACGAAGAAGGCGGCACGTCCCGCCTTCTCCGTTTGCTGTCCCGACTCCGACCATGCCGATCAGTGACTGATCGATAACGACACTCGCACTGCTCCACCGGCATCGCCGACCCTGCGTCTAGCTTCGATCCCCTGCGCCCTGGGCCAGCCTTGCCGCGATGGACCGCCCGAGATCCCTGGCGCGCTCAACAAGCTCCGGGTTGCCCATCGCCTCGGTGCGTTCATAGGCGTAGCCTCTCAGCACCAGCACTTGATCCCATGGCATGGCGGCATGGCCGCCCGTCTGCAGGAAATTGAGCATTTGCCTCTCGGTTTCCTCGATCCCGTCATCGGCGGCGATGATGATCACCCCGATCGCGCGCGCCGCGTACTTGCGACGGCCGTAGTAGTGCACATGGCGGTCGATGTACGCTTTGAGCTGGGCGGGGACGCCCCAGTAGTAGACGGGTATCGCGAAGACGACGGCGTCGGCCCCTTGGGCTTGGTCCGCGAGGGCGGGCAGGTCATCCTGAATGACGCACGCAGCGCCCTTGCGGCAGCCTGGATGGGCCTCGCAGGGAGCGACCCTGTACTCGCAGAGGCGCACCTTGCGCACCCCATGGCCGGCCGCGCTCAGCTCCGCCAGGGCAACGTCCAGCAGCGACTCGGTGTTGCCACCGCGCCGCGGGCTGGTGGCCAGCCCAAGCACCTTCACTACTAGTCGGCTCCCTCGAACTGCGTCTTTATCCGCTCGATCAGCACCGGGTCGTAGCGCACGATGTGCTCGAGGACCTCGCGCACCGACCAGGTGTCAGGGGAGGGCTTGGCCTCGAGTTGCTCGTCGGACAAGCTGAGGATCGCCGCAGCCAGCGCGGCCCTGGCCTGCATCGTCTGCGCCAGGATCATCTGCACCTCGGTGGGCTGATGGCCGATCGCCTGAAGCGTTTTCTGGACCTGCACGAGGTGGCTCATCTCGTGGTCGTGCATGATGCGCATCACCGCGCGCATGGGACGCCCGTCGGCGTTTTTCACTCCGAGCTTGGTGCTCGGGGTGTTCTTGATCTGCTCGATGGTTTCCACGCGCTGTGTCAGCAGTTTGGCCGCAAGCTCCGCCGCCTTGCTCATGTGGGTCGCTCTCCTTTCGTAGCCGGCCGCATCTGACTATCCGGCCCAGCCAACTCGTTCATAATTTGCTTCACAATGGCACATTCCCTGCCCTTCCACCGGAGTAGGTATGGAGGGGCCGCCCCCGAAGATAGAGAAAACGTTGGCTCTGGCCCCCGCGCCCAGGATCAGGATGAGTCAGGGTGAGCCAGCCGGGGCCGCAATGCCGCATCACCATCTCGTCCGGATGAGGGGGTACGGTCTTGCCCGAAACCGACCGCAGCGACCTTGCTCAGCTGGCCGCGTACTACCATGACCGCCTTACGCCGGTAGCCCGGTCGTTCCTACGGCGTCTTGGGATAGACGACGAAACCGTGCACCTTTTCCAAATCGGCGCTGACGAGCCCGGCGCCCGGATCGGCTTCGGCTCGCAGCAGTCCGGTCCAGGCGATTTCTGCGGTCGGATCATCTTTCCGGTGAGGGACATCGAAGACCGCGTCATTGACCTGATCGGCTATGCCCCGCAGGCCAAACCGCGCTACAAGAGCCTCAGCGGAAACCTGGGAGTCCTCTTCAACCAGGGCATCATCGAGCCGTCAGACCCTATTTTCGTGTCCGAGAACCTTCTTGACGCCGTAGTCCTCACCCAGCAGGGGTTTGCGGCCGCCGCCGTTCCCGGCGCGGCCAATTTCCGGCCCGAGATGGCGGCCCAGTTCCGGGGCAAAGAGGTGTACCTGGTTTTCAGCGGCAACTACGCGGGACGCCGCAATACCGTCGCCGTCGCGCGGTTGCTCTGCCCCGTTGCGCGCGCGGTGTACGTCGTGACCCTGCCCGAGGGCACCCCTTGTGTCGCGGAGCTCTTTGCCGCGGAAGAGGATGCGCAGCTGATCCTTACCGCGCTGGTGGCTCAGGCGCAGCGGGAGCATCGCTTTGAGGACCTGGCGTCCGACGCGCGGGCCGGGGCGGCATTTGTCCAGGAGGTGCTTGAGCGGCGGGAAGGGCAGCTGCAGGGCATCTCCACGGGTTTTGAGCCGCTAGACCAACAGCTGCTCGGCGGGGTTCGCGAGGGGCTCTACCTACTGGCCGGGTACCCCGGGTTGGGCAAGACAACACTGCTGCGCCAGCTCGCCGACCAGGTGGCGGTCGGCGCCGGGCATCCGGTGCTCTTCCTGTCGCTGGAGATGTCGGCCTTTGAGCTGTGGGCCAAGAGCATTGCCCGCGAGATGGAGGTTCCGGTCGTGGACGTGTTGACCGGCCGGGTGGAGCCGGAGCTATTGCGGGCCGTCAGTTCGCGCTACCGCGAGGCCGCGGAGCGCATGTGGACGCTTGAGGGCAACGAGACGACCACCGTTCGGGTTCTGAGCGAGAGGGCGATGGAGGTCGGTAACCGCGCGGGAAGTGTGCCGGTTGTGTTCATCGACGGGCTTCAGCGGCTCGCGCCCGGCGGGGGGGACAGCGGCCGCCCTGCCGTGCTGCGCACACCTGAAACCGCCCTGGCCCTCAAGCGGATGTCACGCCAACTGTCGTGCCCGGTTGTCGCGACCGTGTCTCTCAACCGGGAGGCCGGTTCTGCGTTCGAAGCGCTTCTCTGGCCTGAGCTCGCCGACCTGGAGCATATCGCCGACGTGCTGGTCGTCCTGCGTGCCGTTGGCAGTCTGACCAGCCCCGATGCCGCCCGGGCGGAAATGGCCCAGGATCCGTCCCGGATGGTTCTGGAGGTGGCCAAGAACCGCAACGGGACCTCGGGGGGAATACCGGTGCTGTTTTTTAAGCGGCACGGCAGGTTTGCCGAAGGCACGCACGCCACCAGTATCTGAGCCGGGTTGGCCAGTTGGGTGCCAACTCGGGACGTGTGAATCACGGTGGTGGCGACGAAAAGCTTGCGAAGCGGAAGGACTGGGCAGCGCTCTTATCGAACATACGTTCTTGTAATGCGACGGCTCTCCCCTATGGGGGAGTCTGATGGGTAGAAACCAGGAGGTCAATTGGCTGTGGAGCCCGCCGTTGTTGTTCGCCAGAGGCTTGATGAGCTGTCCGAGTCAATCGTGTTCCAGGGTGACGCCCGCGTCGCTCTGCCGCTGCTTCCTGACAACTCTGTGCAGATTTGTTGCACTTCACCGCCCTATTGGTCGCTTCGCGACTATCAGACTCCTGGACAGATTGGTCTCGAGCCGACAATTGATCAGTTTCTCAACCGTCTGGTGGAGGTATTTGCTCAGGTCAAGCGGATCTTAAGGCCGGATGGAGTACTCTGGCTCAGTATCGGCGACGCCTACACAAGCGGAGATCGTGGGTACCGTGCACCCGATAAAAAGAACCCTGTTCGTGCCATGTCTTATAGACCGGACACGCCAGACGGTCTCAAGCCCAAGGATCTAATCGGATTGCCTTGGCGTTTGGCGTTTGCCCTTCAGCGGGATGGGTGGTATCTGCGGTCTGACATTATTTGGCATAAGACGAACTGCATGCCAGAGAGCGTAAAGGACCGGCCGACAAAGGCTCACGAATATGTGTTTCTCTTGTCGAAGTCAGAGCGGTACTACTATGACCATCGCTCGATGCGTGAGGCCAACGGCCGCAACAAGAGGACCGTGTGGAGCATCCCGACACAGCCCTTCAAGGGGGCGCACTTTGCGACCTTTCCGCCGGCGCTGATCGAGCCTCTGATACGTGCCACGTCAAGGCCGGGAGATTTCGTGCTCGACCCCTTTTTGGGATCCGGGACCACCGCCCTCGTGGCCGCTCAGATGGACCGGAAGTATGTAGGCGTTGAAGTCAACCGGGACTACGTCAACCTGTCGATCCAACGACTCCGTAATGTCTTTGAGGATACTCGTCTCGCATTGGCTGAGTGAGGGTGGTGACCAAAAGTGCCGATTGAATACGCCATTCCCCCACCCGATGACCAACTGGCGTTTTTTGAGTTTCTGCTTGCGGCGAAAGGGCAACTACTCCAAGAGGCTCTTCTCAAGACGGTGAGCGGCTGCGATCTGGCCGCAATCGATGCCGATGCGCAGCGGTATGTGCCAGCTGATGCGCTGTGTGTACTTGCTGGGAGGGGTCTTCGGGCAGAATTGGTCTTCGCTCTGCCCACGATTCTACGTGCAAATCCGCGCCTGCTTGGATACTATCGGTTGCTCCTCGGTTTCTCACAGAAGAGCTTCTATACGAAGGCCTTTGGCCTGTCCGGCAGGATACACACTGCCATGGAGCAGGAAGGCACTCTCGTACCTGGCATGGTGGATCGCTTACCCTCTTTGTGCCTCGCTTTGAACGAGAGCGCCGCACATCTAGTGAGAGGGATCGGTCTTGACAGGCTAACGCGCGACAACCTGAGGGACTTGTCGTTGCTCACGTTTGGCCCGCAGCTTCGTTCTGGCACAGCGACTCTCTGAAGTTCGCATATCCGTCGCCTGTACGGCGCAAGAGGTCCTCGAGATCGGAGTTGCGGCTGCCGCCGGCCAAGGTCAATGTCTTGACTGCAGAGCGTGACATCCAGGTCAGCACTCCGCAGCGGTAACGATCATTGCTGCCCTCACGGCAGCACCGTCATCCGCAGCCACGAGGCGTCCGCGCGCACACGCTGCCGGGCCGGACGCAGGTCGGACTCCCACATGGGGTCGCCCCCGGGGTTGAGATTTCGGCCGTGTTTGCGGGAAATCAACCCGCCAAAGGCCGTCCTGGATGATTCGCCACTGCCCGTCGGGAGCCACATCCATGATCCGCACGGCGAAATCCGTAGACGGGGCGCTGCTGGCCACGGTCAGCTCCACCGACAGCGGCGGCGTGGCAAAGGCCAGCCCGTCGCGGCGTTCGAGCAGCGGACTCTGGTCCGCCGGCCCGTACTCGTACTCCAGCCATGTCCCGGCGCCCGCCGGGGTTGGCAGCAGGGACCCCATGCGCAGGTCGCCGCAAGTGCCAGGCCCGCCAGTGTTCTCGTTGGCGCCGCCGGCCGAAAGGTATAGCCGCAGCTCAGGGCCGGTCGGAGGCCAGGCGTCAACCTCCCGCCAGCCGCCCCCCTCGCCGGTGATAAAGGCGCGAACGCCGTAGGGGGTCATGGCGAGAAGCACCGGCAACTGACCGCGCTTGCCGGTCGGAGGGCGCAGGTCGACGGATGCTATCCTTCATCAGTGTTAAGCGACGCTTTAGCCGCTAGCCTGACGCCGCCCTGCGCGGCCGTTTCTTGGGGAGGAGATTCGGCTCAGCCCGGCGTATGCGGTCACGGGTCCAGAACTTCGTGGGGGGATAGTCCGATGGTACTCAACATGCCTGACCTTGAGGCTGTCCTGGCGGAGGCCCGGGCCAAGGGGGCCGGGTACGCCGACGTGCGCTACAGTGAGCGGCTGATGGAAGGCCTGTCGGTGCGCAACGGCGTTGTGGAGGAAATGGCGAGCACGGGCGATCGCGGGGTAGGGGTGCGGGCGTTGTTCGACGGCGCATGGGGATTCGCCAGCACGGACGATCTCAGCCGGGAGTCGCTCCTGGCGGCCGCGGAGCGGGCGGTCGGCATTGCCCGGGCCAGCGCCCGCTGGAAGCACGGCGAGGGAGTCACGCTGGCGCCGGAGCCGGTGCACGTGGACACATGGCGAAACCCCGTGGCCCGGGACCCCTTCGCGGTGACCCCCGAGAAGCGCATCGAACTCCTTGCCGATGCCTGCGCCCGAATGCGCTCTGCGCCGCGGGTCACGTTGGCCCAGGCGCAGGTGGCCATGTGGCGGGAGCGCAAGCTGTTCGCCAGTACAGAGGGCTCGCGCATCCAGCAGGAGATCACGGAGTGCGGGGCGGGGCTGACCGCGCTGGCCAGGGGGCCGTCGGACACCCAACGGCGGTCGTTCTCGGACTTCGGCACCGGCGGGTACGAGTTTGTCGAGAACCTGGACCTGCCCGCGCGGGCGGCGCAGCTGGGCCGTGAGGCCGACGCCCTGCTTGACGCCGAAACCTGCCCGCGCGGGCCGGCCGATCTGGTCCTGGGGGCGGACATGATCGCGCTGCAGATCCACGAATCCTGCGGCCACCCGATCGAGCTCGACCGGGTCCTGGGCAGCGAGGCAACCTTCGCCGGCACGAGTTTCCTGACCCTGGACCGGCGGGGCTCCTTCCGCTACGGGTCGCCGGCCGTCAACATCACCGCGGACGCCACCGTGCCGGGCGGCCTGGGGACTTTCGGCTATGACGACGACGGCGTGGCCGCCCAGCCGACGGTGATCATGGATCAGGGCATCTTCAAGAACTACCTGACCTCGCGGGAAACGGCGGCCCGTTTCGGCGAGCGTTCGGGCGGCACAGCGCGGGCCGTGGGCTGGATGAACATCCCCCTGATCCGGATGACCAACGTCAACCTGATGCCCGGCGACTGGGGACTTGAGGAGATCATCAGGGACACGAAGCGCGGCATCTTCCTTGACACCCCCAAGAGCTGGTCCCTCGACGACAAGCGGGTCAACTTCCATTTCGGCTGCGAAATCGGGTACGAGATCGTGGATGGCGCACTCGGCGCGATGCTCAAGAACGGTGCGTACACCGCGCTGACCCCGGACTTCTGGGGCGCCTGCGACGCCGTCGGCAACCGGACCCACTGGCGCGTGCACGGCACGCCGGGCTGCGCCAAAGGAGAGCCGGTGCAGGTCGTGCACTGCGGGCACGGGGCGGCGCCGGCGCGGTTTCGCGGCATAAGGGCAGGTGTTGGGGCATGATCGGCCGGGATGAGGCTTTCCGGTTGCTGTCCGCCGCGCTGGAGGCGTCGCGGGCGGAGCAGACCGAAGCGGTGCTCGACGCTGAGGACGTGTCATACACGCGCTGGAACGAAAACTTCATACACCAAAACCTCAATCGCCGGACCCGGACCCTTACCGTGCGCGTGATCGACGGGTGCCGCACCGGCCTGGCCGCCACCAACGTGCTGGACGAGGCGGGGGTCAGGGAGTGCGTGGACAGGGCCCTGGCCTACGCGCGGCTCCAGCCGCCACGGCCGCAACTGGCCGATCTTCCGCAGCCGGGCGCGGGTGGCTCTGGCGGCGACGAGGGCTCTGGCGGCGCTGGCAGCGGACGGCCCGTGGAGGCGTCGGCAGCCTACGTGCCCGCCACGGCGGATTTCTCGCCCACCGACCGGGCCGACGGCTGCGGGGAGATCATCGCGGCTGCTCAGCGGCGCGGGCTGCCGTCGTCGGGGACGTTTTCCACAGCCCAACTGGAAAAGGCGGTCGCCAACTCGCACGGCGTTAAGGCCCATCACCCCTCGACGAAGTCGTTTCTGCGCACCATCGTCACAGCACCGGGAGACATCACCGGGTACTCCGATCGCCTGACGCGCGACGTGCGCGAGCTGGATTACCAGGCGGTGGCGGAGGAGGCAATCAGCAAGGCGACGCTTTTCAGTGAGTCGCGCGACCTGCCCGCCGGCCGCTACGACACCGTCTTTGAGCCGGTCGCCTTCTCCGACCTGATCCGTTTCCTCGGCATGCTGGCTTTCGGGGCCAAGGCGGTTCAGGAAGGGCGCAGCTTCATGGGCCCCGAGCGCGGGAAAAAGGCCATGGACGAGAAGGTCACCATCTGGGACGACGGTCTCGACCACCGGGGTCTGGTCACGCCGTTTGACGCCGAGGGTGTGCCCAAGCGCAAGGTTGTGTTTATCGACCGCGGCGTCGTGGGCGACGTCGTGTACGACAACGAGACGGCGGCACGGGACGGAGTTGCCTCAACCGGCCACGCGAGCCCGCATGGGCGATGGGCCCGCGGGCCGATGCCGCAGAACATGTTCATGGCCCCGGGGAATACGCCCGCTGACGAGATTCTGCGTACGACGCGCCGCGGTGTACTGGTGACGCGTTTCCACTACACGCACGCGCCCGAGCCGATGCGCGTGGTGGCCACCGGCACGACCCGGGACGGGACATTCCTGATCGAGGATGGGCGGATCGTGGCCAGGCTGCGCAATCTGCGTTTCACCGAGAGCATGATCACCGCACTGGCCAACTGCGATGCCGTAAGCCGCGAGGTGCGGTTGACGCGCGACTGGTGGAGCACGTTTGAGTCTGTGCTCCCGACCGTGCGGTTGAGGGACTTCACATTCACGGGGGCGACGACGTTCTAGCGGGGTGGTCGACGTTCTCGACGGGCGGGATAGCGTCGACGTTGGCGATTCCCCTTGACGCACCCCGGTTTCCGCGATAACGTGATGCCCAACAACATCGGCCTTGTTGCCGGCCAGGCAGCGGGGCCGCAAAACCCGATGAGCGGGAAGAGTAGGCGAGACCGGACGGTTCAGTGAGCCGGGGACAGTGTGAACCCGGTGCGGCAACGGAACGCCGAATGGACCCACGAGGGGCAGATCGAAACGGCTAGGCCGGAGTAGTGGCTGACGGGAGCCCGCCGTTACAGGGGCAAGGTATCGCGGGTGCCGGATTCCGGTGCCGCCGTACCTGCAGAGCGAGAGGTTTCATCTCAAAAAGGGATGGCACCACGGGCATTGACCCGTTCCCCCCTGGGAACGGGTTTTTCTGTTTCCGGGGACCTCGCTCGGGGCCACGGCCGCCGCCCCGGCGCCACTAGAACAGAAGGAGGTCCTCTGAAGATGGGCAGTCGCAGCGGCAAGAGGTTGGAAAGGTCCGTTTTGAGGAGGCTGGGGCTGGCGGCCCTGGTCGTGACCATCGGGGCGGGGCTGGCACTCACGAGCGGCTGCAAGCCGGGAGTGTTGAAGATCGGAGCCGCCGGACCTTACAGCGGTGAGCTGAGCAAGATCGGGCTCGATTCCTACAATGCCATCAAGCTGGCCATTGACGAGATCAACGAGGCCGGCGGGATCGGCGGGCGCAAGGTTGAACTGGTCATGGGAGACGACGAGGCCCAGTCGAGCAAGGCACAGACGGTTGCCGAGAAGTTCGTCGCCGACAAGGCGATGATGGGCGTGGTCGGGCCGATGAATTCCAACTGCGTTATCTCGGCACTTCCGGTCTACGAACGCGGTGGGCTGGTGATGATCACCCAGTCCGGCACAAACCCCGAGATCACCGAGTCCGGCTATAAGGTCGCTTTTCGGCTCTGCCCACGGGATGAAGGGCAAGGCGGGGCAGCCGGCGATTTCATCGTCAATGAACTTGGCAAGACCCGGGTGTACCTGATCGACGACAAGGGCACCTACGGGCAGGGACTTGCCGACCAGGTCGAGGCCAAGATCAGGTCTTTGGGCGTCGAACCTGTCGGGCGCGGGCAGGTGGCCGCGGATGACCGCGACTTCGCCTCGCTGCTGACCCTAATTGAACAGAAAAACCCCGACCTGATCTACCTCGCGCTCCCCAACCCGTCGCAGGCCGCGGCACTGATCAAGCAAGCCCGGGCGATGAACATGGCCGCTGTCTTCATGGGCGGCGACGGGCTGAAAGAGAAAGACCAGCTTATCGCCGCGACCGCCGGGGCTGCTGAGGGTATGTACGTCACCGCGATCGGCAAGGAAATCACCGAGGTGCCCGAGGCCGCGAGCTTTATCGAGAAGTTCGAGGCCCGCCACGGCTCAATGAGCATCTTCTCCGGCCAGTCCTACGAGGCGGCAAAGATCCTGTTGGAGGCGATGAAGCGCGCTTCCGCCGCCGGGAAGATGACCCGGGCGGAAGTCCTCAACCAGATGCGGACCATCAAGTACCGGGGGATCCTCGGGTTCGAGGTCGGCTTCGACGGCCAGGGCGACGTGGCCGGCGCGATGATCTACGTGCTTAAGGTCGAGGGGCCGGACTTCGTGCCGGTCAAGGACTACCCGGCGGAGAAGCCTGAGTAGGGCGAAACACCGGCGGTAACCGGAAAGGGACAGGGGTGGATAGAGTGCTGGCGCAGCAGATAGTCAACGGGCTGACCCTTGGCTGTCTATACGCCCTGATGGCGCTGGGCTACTCGATGGTCTACGGCATGCTCCAGCTGCTCAACTTCGCCCACGGTGACGTGATGATGATCGGGGCCTTCGCGGGGTGGACGGCGATTGCCGCCCTCCCCGCGGGGCTGCCGGCCTGGACGCGGCTGCTATCCGCACTGGTGGCCGCAAGCGCTGCCTCCGTTGCGGTGGGGTTGGCCGTCGAACGTTACGCCTACCGTCCCCTGCGCGGCTCCGGCCGACTGGCGCCCCTGATCAGCGTATTGGGCGCCTCGATCGTGATCCGCAGCGGGATGGCCCTCATCACCGGGGGCCGTTCCAAGGCCGTCCCGACGCCGGCGCTACTGGGGAGCGGCCAACTGGCGGTTGCGGGCATACGCGTCGATGCCGTCCGGATGCTGGTCGTCGGGGTGACGGTCGCGTTGCTGCTGGCCCTCGACTTCATGTCCCGCCGCACGAGCCTGGGTCGCCGGATCCGTGCGGTGGCTGAGGACCAGGAGGCCGCCGCCGCAACAGGGGTCCCCGTGGACCGGGTGATCACCGTGACCTTCGCGCTTGGGTCGTGCCTTGCCGGGGTGGCAGGAATCCTTGCGGGCCTGTACTTCACGCAGATCGATTTCTACATGGGATTCGGGATGGGGCTCAAGGCCTTTGTGGCGGCGGTCCTGGGGGGCATCGGCCACATGCGGGGCGCGGCCCTGGGAGGCCTTGCTTTGGGGCTCGCCGAGTGCCTCGGCGTGGCGCTGGTCGGGCCGGTGTATAAGGACCTCATCGCCTTCGTGGTCCTGATAGTGGTACTGCTGCTTCGGCCGCGGGGCCTTGTCGCCGGGCCCTCGGGGAGGTCCGCCTGAGTTGAAACGCCGCTACTGGGCAATCGCCCTGGTCCTCGGGCTCGCCCCCCTGCTTGCAGGCAACGCCTATCTGCTTCGGGTGGCGGGCATGGCCCTGTGGCTCTTCGCCCTGGCCCTCGCCCTGGACGTGGTCGCGGGGCTCGCGGGGCTGCTGGACCTGGGGTTCACAGCGTTTATCGCGGTCGGGGCCTACGTCTACGCGTTCCTGGCCTCGGGGCACTTCGGGCTGCACCTGGCGTTCCCCGCCGCGCTCGCGGCCGGGGCGGCGGCCGGGGCGGTCACGGGGCTGGCAGTCGGCCTACCCAGCCTGAGGCTCCGCGACGATTACCTTGCGATCGTGACCCTGGCTCTGGGGCAGATCACCCGCATCCTGCTGGTCAACCTCGACCGCCCGGTGAACATCACCAACGGCCCTAACGGGATCATCCGCCTCGACCCGGCGAGGATCGGGGGGCTTGCGGCGGTTTCCCCGGCGGCCCTATACTGCCTGATGCTCGGCGGGGCGATCGCCGCCCTGGCCGTTGTGCGGGCCGTGGACGGCTCGCGCCTGGGTCGGGCCCTGCGGGCGGTCCGCGATCGGCAGGTGGTCGCCGAAGCCTTGGGCTTCCCGGCGCAGAAACTAAAGCTGATCGCCTTCATCATCGGGTCGTCCCTGATGGCCGGAGCAGGGGTGCTCTTCGCTGCCTGGCAGGGCTCGGTGTTCCCGGAGAACTTCGACATGTCCCTCCTGATTGCGGTCTACTGCGTCTTTGTGCTCGGAGGGAGCAGGCAGCCGGCCGCGATGCTGCTCGCCGCCGTGGGGCTCGTGCTGGTTCCTGAGGTCCTCAGGGGATCGGCCCTGTACCGGATGGTCCTGTACGGGCTAGCGCTTGCGGCGGCCGTGCTGTGGCGCGAGGGGGCCGGTGGGAGAAGGCGGGCTAAGCGCTGGGCAGCGATAATGCGGACCGCGGAGCGGACTACAGCCGCTGTGGCCGAAACCGGCTCCGCAACTCCAGGGTTTCCGCACGGACGGCTGCCCTGGCTGCGGCCTACGCCACCCGCAGGGGCGACGGGTGCAGGGGCGACGGGTAGGGCGCTGCGCGTCGAGGATCTGACCGTGCGGCATGGCGGGATGGCAGCCGTCGACCAGGTTGCCCTTTCAGTCCGTCCCGGCGAAGTCGTCGGCCTGATCGGCCCCAACGGCGCCGGCAAGACGACGCTGTTCAACGCGGTGTCCGGGGTCGTGCGGCCCGCTTCGGGAAAGGTCTTTCTGGTTGGGGCCGGTGGGGAGTCCGTTGAGTTGTCCCGCCTGCCGGCACACCGGCGGAGCGGGGCCGGAATCGCGCGTACCTTTCAGGGCGGAGGCCTGTTTGAGACGATGACCCTGGCAGAAAACGTTTCCTGCGCCGTGCAGGGGGCGGGCTTGACGTGGGCCGGTCGCGCGGCCGACGACACCCGGGCCGGGGAGCGGTTTCTCGCCGCGGGGGCGCCGGATCTCGCGGCCGATGCCCGGTCACTGCCCGGGGCTCTGACCTACGGGGCCAGACGGGTAGCCGAACTGGTTCGCGCCATGGCGAGCGAGCCCGGAGTGGTCCTCCTGGACGAGCCGATGGCCGGTCTTAGCCTTGAGCAGGTCAGGGCTGTCGAGGACCTCGTCCGCCAGATGCGTGCGCAGGGCAAGGCGGTGCTCCTGGTTGAGCACCGGATGGAAACGGTTTTCGGTCTCTGCGACCGCGTGCTTGTCCTGGACCGCGGGCGCCTGGTCGCGGCCGGGACGCCGTCCGAGGTGGCTGCCGACCCCCTGGTCCGGGAGGTGTACTTAGGGAAGGGCAACGACGGGAGAGACGCCGGCGGCGGGACGGGGGCGGCGGCTCCTTGTGCCGCCGGTGATCAAGCGCCCGGCGGCAGCACGGCCCGGTCCGCCGGAGTCGCAGCCGCGGACGGGACGGCGGACCGCCTGCCCGAGACTCCGCCCGAACGCCTGCTGGAAATAGAGCGGTTGACCGCGGGCTATGGCGACAGCAGGGTCCTGCACGACGTTGACGTGCACCTCCTGGCGGGAGAGGTCGTTTGCGTGCTGGGGCCCAACGCGGCAGGAAAGAGTACGCTGCTCCGGACGATCACAGGGACCGCCCGGGTGGTCTCCGGGCGGATAGTGCTGGACGGAGCCGACCTTGCTGGAGTGCCCGTCGAGGGCCGGATCGCCCTGGGCTTGGCCATTGTGCCGGAGGGCAGGAGGCTGTTCCCCGGACTCACCGTCCGGGAGCACCTCCTGCTGGGGGCCGAGGCGTCTTTGGGCCGCCGGTCGGCGGCCGGCCAACGCGAGGAGATTGCGCGCCGGGTCAGAGCGGTGATTGATCTCTTTCCACACCTCGGGCCGAGGCTCGAGCAGCCGGCGAGCACACTCAGCGGCGGGGAGCAGCAGATGGTCGCCCTGGGGCGCGCCTTGGCGTCGCGCCCCAAGCTCCTGCTGCTCGACGAGCCCTGCATGGGGCTGGCCCCCGCGCTGGCAGAACGCCTCCTTGAAGCGGTTAGGGACCTTGCCCGGGCTGACGGGCCCCTCGGCGGGTGCGGGGTTCTTCTTGTCGATCAAAACGCCGCACTGGCTCTGAGCATCTCGGACCGGGCGTACGCCATGCGCGACGGGCGGATTATCCTCGAAGGCCGGGCCGCGGAGCTGCGCGGCGCGGACGATCTTCGCAGAGCCTATCTCTCGGCCTGATCAGTGCTGGCCATAGCTCCCCACGGGCATGATAATCCAGGCGACGATGTACGCCACAATCCCGCTCCCCGCGGCCAGCCCGAACAGGACCCACGCGAGCCGCACCAGGGTGGGATCGACGTTGAAGTACTCGGCGATGCCGCCGCATACGCCGGCGATCATCTTTTGGCTTTGGGAACGGTAGACCCGCTTCATGTTATCCACCCCTGAAAACTCATCCGCCTCTGACCACTAGTATGCCGGAGGTCCGGGCTAAGATGAGGTTGGCGCGGCTGCGCGCGCAGCCGCGATCTGTGCCAGGATGGCCCGCCTGACGAACCCGGGCAGCTTCGGGCTCCGTTGCAGCACCCGTTCCAGCGTCTCGACCGCCTGGTCCTTGTGCCCTTGCGCCAGCAGACACCCTGCCAGGTCCAGCATGACGGTGTCTGACGCGGGGAAGCACTCGGCGGCCGTCCGGAGCACCGTTTCGGCATCACCGGGCCTGTCGGCGCGCATGCACTGCCTCGCCAGCCGCAGCAGCTCCAGCTCGCCCGTGTCGTACCGGCCGGTTTCCGACTCACGCCAGCCCCGGTACGTCAGCATGGCCCGATCGGCGCCATCCGTCTTGACCGTCCGGTACAGGAGCGGCGCCGCCGGCTGCTTGGGCAGATCGTAGGGCTGTTCGTAGAGGACCTTGAGCACGTTTGCCGCCATCTGCGTGAGAATGGTGCCGCCGGTGTTGTTTAGGAGGATCACGACGCGCTGTTCGCTCACCGCCCGGAAGATTGCCGCGCCAAAGCCGTTGATGCCCCCGCCGTGCGTCACGATCAGCATCCCATCCGGATCCGGCTCGACGCCAAGTGGGTCGACGCACCGCGCCAGGTTCTCCGGCCGCAGCCTGAACGCCAGCCATCCGTATGCGTAGTTGCTGTGCACAGGCGTCAGCATCCTCTGCCGGTTGCTCCGGGGAATCAGGATCTCTGTCCGCAGGGCCCTGTCCCATTTGTGCAGGTCCTCGACCGTCGAGTACATCGAGCCCGCCGCATACGGAATGGTCATGTCAATGAAACCGCAGTTCCGATAGCCCTCGAGGTCCTGCTCGTAGCCCTTTGCTCTCTTGGGCAGGATCGGCTCCGACCGGTCGTAGCCGGTATCCTTCATGCCGAGGGGGTCGAGTATCCTGGATCGCAGCACCGCCTCATAGTCCTTGCCGGTCACGGCCTCGATGACCGCCCCCAGGACGAAGTAGCCCGAGTTGGAGTACGAGAACTCGCTCCCGGGCTCGAATTCGAGGTCGCCGCTGCAGTGGTCTTTTACGAACTCCTCAACCTTGACCGGGTTCCGGGCCACCTTGCCCGCGAAGCCCGGCTGCGCTGTGTAGTTCGGCAGGCCGGATGTGTGCGTGAGCAGATTATGTAGGGTGAGACGCGAACCGGTATCCTCACGGTAGTAGGGGAGATACGTTGAAACCTTCCCGTCCAACGCCAGCCGGCCCTCCTCGGCCAGCTGTATGATGAGCATCGACGTGAACTGCTTGGTTATCGAGCCAAGGCAAAACTTGGTGTCGGTCGTGTTCGGGATCCGCCACTCCAAGTCGGCCCAGCCGAAGCCGTTGCTGTAGACGACCTCGCCCTTTTCGCCAACCAGCACGGCCCCGTTGAACCATCCGTACATGTGGTAGTGATGCATCAGCTCGTGTATGGCAGATGCTGTGTCGGCGGGCATCAAGGGGCAGCCTCCTCGGGTGACGGGCTCGTCCAGCCGTTTGGCCTGTTGTTTCTGTGGGACGGGATTGACATCCTTCGGCGCGGGATGCCGTGGCCGTGTTGAGCCGTGGGACGGATGTTGGTTATACTTTTCGGCAGAGAAGTATAACTGAGGGGCTGGCGAACAGGCAACAATCATCGACGCATCCAGCGGTGGTCAAGCGGTTGCCACGTGGACGCCCGGTCGGGCAAAGCAGCCCGGCCGGGCTCCCATCACATCATGCCATCGGGGTCTTGTGGGCGTGCTACGTGCGCCCGTCCCGCTACTCCCCGTACCCCGTGGCTAGCAGGATGCAGAGCAGCACGTTCTTCATACCGGGGACGAACGAGCCGATCTCCACCCTGTCGGTCGGCAGGTGGGCGTCCCGGCCCTGTTTGACTCCGATGGTTACCGCCGGCACACCCATGCTAAGCGGCACGTTTGCGTCGGTGCTGCTTGCCTCGGGGCGGGATTTGATGCCGAGGGCGCGGTGTGCCGCCATGACCATCTGCGGCAGCTCAGCGGTCAGCGGGATGCCTCCCGCCGGGCGGTCGCCAACGACCTCGATGTCATACGTGCACTCGCCGCGCCGGGCCCCCTCGTCAATCAGCCCGCGGACCTGGGCCTCAAGCTTG
>JAUYEG010000095.1 GCA_030691505.1 Bacillota bacterium
ACGGGCCGGGTTGCGTGCCTGGTTTCGTGCCGTCGAGGAGCTGATACAGTCCCCCCGGCGGCATCCGGTCCGAGACAGTGGCCACCCCTGATGCCTTCATCTCCGCCAGGATGTCCAGCGTCAGAAAACCCTCAAGGTGAGCCTCGAGGCGCCTCAGGACGCGCAGAGCCGTCCGCGAACCGAGCCGGCGCGGCCGCGGGCTGAAATCTAGCACGAGCAGCTGTCCTCCCGGCCGCAGGACGCGCCACGCCTCTGCGAGCGCCCGCGGGACGTCGGCGGCCGGCATCTCGTGCAGGCCGAGGGCGCAGGTGACGGCGTCAACCGACGCGTCGTCAGCCGGCAGCTCCGTGACGTCACCGACCGAAAACGAGCAGTTGGCAATGCCGCCGTTCAGGCGCCTGGCCTCGGCGATCATCGCCGCGTCCAGGTCCAGTCCGTGCACGCGGACGTCCGGCCGCCGCAGGGCGATCCGCCGGGCCAGCAGGCCCGTGCCGGTGCACAGGTCCAGCACCGCCCCGGAGTCGGGGCAGCGCAGGCTGCCGGCCACCAGGCCGTGGGGCCGGCGAAGCGCGGGCCCCAGCAGGAAGTAGGTCCTCGCCAGCCACGGCCGTTCCACGAGCATGTCGCCCCCCTCGCCTCTGACCGGGTATTTCGGCGTGCGGCGCGGCTGTCCCCATGTGCGAGGCAGGCGCGGGCACGCCGTGACGGAGAATATCTCCAGCCAGAGCATGGCACATCTCGGCTAATATCCGGAGGGTGGTGGCTCACATGGATAACCATGCCGACGGCCGCGACAAGCCGGCCCGCCCGCGCGTGGTCCTTATGACGACCGGCGGCACAATCGGCACCGGCGCGGATTACGGCACCAGGCTGCCCGGCGCCGAGCTTCTGGGGCTGATCCCCAGTGTCCTCGGGCAGATTGACGTTGTGCTTGACGAAGCCGACAACCGCCCGAGCCCGTTTTTCGAGCCGGCGGAGATGCTCGCGCTGGCCAAAAGAGCCCGGGGGCACCTCGCGAGCCCGGAGGTCGCGGGGATCGTGATCACGTTCGGCACCGACGCGATGGACGAAATGGTGTACCTCCTCGACGTGACCAACACCAGCGGCAAGCCTATCGTGGCAACCGGGGCCATGTTCAACACAAAGAGCCCGTACCCAGATGGACCGCGGAACCTGCACGACGCGCTGCTGGTGGCGGCCTCGCCGGCCGCGCGGGGGTGCGGCGCGGTGCTGGTCATGAACGGTGCGATTCATCCCGGCGGCGAAGTGGTCAAGATTAACTCGATGAGCATTGACGCCTTTGCTTCCCCCAAATACGGCCCGCTCGGGTCGGTGGAGGGCGGCCAAGTGGCGTTCCGGCGCGCGGTGACCGGACGCGAGACCATCGCCGCCGGGGAGATCGAGCCCCAGGTTGACCTCATCGCCACCTCCGTGGGCATGGATGCGCGCTTCGTGGACGCGTCGGTCGCGGCCGGGTCGCGCGGGATGGTTCTCGCCGCCATGGGCGGCGGCGCTCTCCCGATGCCCATGATGCCTCGCCTCCGTGAGCTCGCCGAGGGCGGCTTCCCCATCCTGGTGGCCAGCCGGTGCCTGCTGGGCGGCGTCAGGCCGCCGCGCGGTGTCCACGCGGCCGGGCGGGGGATGCTGCTCACCGCCGGCGACCTGCCGCCGCACAAGGCACGGATCAAGCTGATGCTGGCCCTGGCCGCCGTCCGACACCTCGCCCCGCCTGACGCACGCCGGCAGCTCGCAGCGTTCTTTGCGCCCAGGCAGGAGGCCGAGTAGCGGCGTGCTGGCCCCTTCTGGAGCGCGCGGGCTAGTCACGGCAGCCCTAGTCGCGGTCGCCCTTGTCCTCTGGGGCCGCTTCGTCGAACCGAGGCTGCTGACGGTCACCCGGCGCACGCTCGAAATTGCGGGCCTGCCGGCAGGGCTTGACGGGACGCGCATCGCCCTGCTTGCCGACCTGCACGGAGAAAGCTTCGGGCCGGGCCAGGCGCGCATCCGCATGCTGCTCGAGAGGGAGCAGCCGCACGTTCTGGTCTTTGCCGGCGATCTGGTCGACTTCAGCCGGGGCGGCCTGGAGGAAGGCCTCGAGTTGCTGCGAGCCATGGCCGCGCAGGGACCCGTGCTGGCCATATGGGGCAACCACGACCACCAGCGCGACCTGCCCGCGATCAGGGCCGGCGTGGCCGCCGCCGGCATCAAGGTCATCGATCTCGAGGAAACCCCATCCTTCGCGCTCAAGCTGGATGGGGGCACTATCGCTTTCGCCGCGATGCCCCGCTCGTGGCTCAAGCAGGTCGCGCCGATCCGGCCCGCGGTCACGGCGGCGCGCGCCGCGAGCCCGCCCGGCTCGCCCGTGGTGGTCGTGATGCACAGCCCGGGGCCGGAGAAAGTCAACCTGGCTGCGGCGGCCGGCGCCGACCTGATCCTCGCCGGGCACACCCACGGGGGCCAGATATGCGCCCCGGTCATCGGCCCGCTGTGGGTGCCGGGGCAGGGACTCCGCCCGCCGCTGGCCTGGGGACTGCACCGCGTCGCCGGCGCGTGGGTCTTTGTTACGCGCGGCCTGGGCACCTCGGTGCTGCCCATCCGGTTTCTGTGTCCTCCCGAGGTCGTCGTGCTCACCCTCCGCTCGGTGCCCGCCGGAGGTGCTGCGATCGGGCCGGCGAGATGAACCGCCGCCGCCGGCTCGAAGACCTCCACCGCCAGACCGCAGGCCCAGACCACAGGCCGCCATCTCCCGCAGGTGAACAGGCTCCCCGGCGTGAACTGCACCTCATCCCCGCCTCAGCGGGACCGAACATGAGGAGGTGCACTGCAATGAAGAAGGTCAAGGTAACCGTGGTCTCCCAGCAGGGGCACTGCGCCCACGGCCATGCGGTCGGCCATGAGTGGATCTGCGATGCCCTGACCCCGGCCGGGATGTGCGCCAGCGCCTACAACGCGATTTACCCGACCCTACGCGCCCTCGCCGCCGGGGGCACCTTCCCCTGGGCAAACGAGGACGGCAGCCTCGACCTCGCCTGCCCGGACCACGCCAACCCCCTGGTGCTGCGGCTGGTCCCGGTCGAATAGCGATGGCCGGTTCCACGACCTGCGGCTGCGGGTGCGGCAACATAACGAACCGCGGCCCGGAGCTTCCGCGCCTGCTGGCGCTGTACGGCGGGGACATAATCACCATGGATCCGGCCCGGCCGCGCACGACCGCGCTACTTGCCTTCGGCGACAGGATCCAGGCCTGCGGGACCGACGCCGAGATCAGGGCCGCCTATGAGCTGCATCGCGGCATGCCCGGCACCGGCCCGGCGGAGGCGATCGACCTGCGCGGGCGCGCGGTCGTCCCCGGCCTCATCGACAGCCACCTGCACCTGCTATGGTACGGTTTCTTCCTGCAACAGGTAGACCTCAACGGCACGACGTCGATAGACGACCTGCGGCGGCGTGTCCAGGGCCGTGCCGCCACGGTTCCGGTGGGCCAGTGGGTGACCGGCAGCGGCTGGCAGCAGGACTTCCTTGCCGAAAAGCGCATGCCCACCCGCGCCGACCTCGACGCCGTCGCCCCGGAGCACCCCGTCATGCTGCACCGGGTGTGCTACCACGCCGTCGCCTGCAACAGCCTGGCCCTGCGCATCGGCGGCGTCACCCGTGACACCCCCGACCCCGACGGCGGCGTGATCGACCGCGACCCGGCCACCGGCGAGCCGACCGGCATCCTCCGGGAACGGGCGGCTGAGCTGGTGGCGCGGCACATACCGGAGCCGACGCCGGCACAGATGGTCGAGGCCCTGCGCCTTGCGTGCTGGCGGGCGTCGGCCGCCGGGCTGACCTCCGTGCACACCAACGACGGCCAGGGGGAGGCCATCGGGGCCTACGTGGCGCTGCGCGACGCCGGTCAGTTGACGGTGCGGGCGTACCACGATACCAGCTATCCGAGGGACGAGGTGCTGTTGGGGCTGCCGGCCGGTTTCGGCGATGAGTGGGTCAAGATCGGGGCGGTCAAGCTCTTCGTGGACGGCAGCCTCGGCGCCCGGACGGCTGCGCTGCGCTCCCCGTACAGCGACGATCCCGCGGCGTCCGGTGTGCTGATGCACACGCCTGAAAACCTCAACGTCATGGTCCGCAAGGCCCACGATTGCGGGCGGCAGGTGGCGGTGCACGCCATCGGGGACCGCGCGGTCGCGCTGGCCCTGGATGCCATCGAGGCGGCCGTCGCGGCCAACCCGCGGGCCGACCACCGGCACCGCATCGTCCACGCCCAGGCGCTCGCGCCCGACCTGATTCCGCGCCTGGCGCAGGCCAGGGTCGTGGTGGACATCCAACCTAAGTTCACGACGGGCGAGCTGTTCTGGGCTCCGGATAGGCTCGGGCCGGAACGCGTGCCGTACAGTTACTGCTGGCGCACCATGCTGGAGGCCGGGGTGCGCTGCGCGGGCGGGTCAGACTGCCCGGTCGAGCCGCTGGAGCCTCTCTGGGGCATCTATGCGGCAGTGACGCGCAGTGCGATGGACGGGCAGCGGCCGGAGGGCTGGCTGCCGCAGGAGAAGCTCGACCCGCTGACGGCGGTGAAGTTGTTCACCCTGGATGCCGCGTATGGGGCGTTCGAGGAGCACATCAAGGGCAGCCTCGAGCCGGGCAAGCTCGCGGACCTGGTCGTGCTGGACAGGGCGCCGGACCGGGTCGCGCCTCACGAGATCAAGGACCTAACGGTGGAGATGACCGTCGTCGGCGGGCGGACGGTGTACGAGCGGGGCTAGAACCGCTGCATCGCTGACTGTCAGATTACTCTAGAGCTGGACCTCGAGACGAGGCGCCCGGGCAAGATACCCGGGCGCCTCGTTTGTTGGCAGCGTCTACATCGCGCACGAAGCATTGCGGGTTACGGGGTCACGATGCCCTTCCGGCCCATGCGCCCCATTCCCGGTCCATGATGCCGTCCTCGGAAGCCGGCCACACCGCGCACCTGCTCAAACGCTGCCTTCTGGTCCTCATCGAGAATCCCTACGATCTGTTCCTGGACATTGGGCTGCTCGCGCATCTGCTCGCGAAGCTGCGTCAGCTCTTCGTGCTTGGCGGTGATGGCGTCACGGTCGGGGTTTTTCTGCCAGTACATCAGCTGCAGCTCGTGCATCTTCTGGGACATGGTCGTCCGCAGCGCCGTCATCCGCTCGAACGAATCCGACAGGAAGCCCCGGATGCCCGCGTACTGCTCGTCCGTCAGGTTGAGCCCTGCGATGGCCTCGATCCGCTCGGCCGGGTCGCACTCAGCGCCGCGCGGTCCGAAGCCCCACGGCCCGGCGAAAGCGAATCCCGCCGCGCCTACGAGGAGCGCCCCGATCACTGCGATCACCAACAGCCTCTTACGCAAAGGATTGTCACCTCCGTTCCGCCAGTGCCTGAAAGATCCTGGCAAGCTGAGCATGCGCCGTGAATGTTAGAAATCGGCCGTTTAATGCGTCAAAGACGCCTAATACAAATCACACAGTGATAAAGGGCGGATAAGGCCGTCGGGCCGAAGCGTCACAGCGCGGACCAGCCCGTGCCAATAGCGAGCAGGTGCCGCGCCCCACCCGGCCGCCGGCCCCGCCGCACCGCCGGCCCGCGATCCGTGGCCCCGGTGTCGCGCATCTCCGGGCCGCGTTGCGATGGTGGCTTGCCTACCGCCGGTTCAGCACCAGCTCCACCTCGTCGCCATCGGCCAGCCTGTGCCGCGGTCCGACCGTCTGACCGCCGAACTTCGCCGATGGACCCCAAACCCGCGCGTGCCGCAGGCGGGCCGCGAAGTCCTTGTGTATGCGCGCGGCAAGGTCTGTGACAACCGCGCCCGCGTCCAGCGCAAAGGGGCGATCCTCGCCGCCCGCCGCGTCCCCGGCACCCGCCTCTCCCGTCCAGATGGCAGGCCCGGCCGCCCCAGCACCAACCCCTCGCTGGCGCGGCCGCACGCGGATCAGACCGGACAGCGCCCAGAGCAGCTCGCTCACCGCCGCGACCCCCTCGCCGGTGACCGTCGAGCACACGCGCTGCGGCAAACCTGGATACGCGTCCAGGAAAGCCTCCGCCCTGCCCGCCGCGCCGGGCAGGTCCAGCCCGGTGAGACAAACACCGGCGGGCTTGTCGATCCCGGCCACCTCGAGCTCCGTCAGGACCTCCTCGAGGGCGTCGACCGGCTCACCGAGCGAGGCGACGTACAGCAGCTGGTCTGCGTTGCGGGCGATGCCGAGCAGCGCCCGCCCGCCGCCCCGGTCCTCGCTCGCACCGGCGATGATTCCCGGGACCTCCACAAGTTGAAACCCACCGCCGTTGATCCAAGCCAGTCCGGCGACAGGCTTAAGGGTGGCGAAAGGGTAGCCGGCCACCCGCACCTGGACGCCCGTGAGCGCATGCAGCAGTGCGGACTTGCCGGCGTTGGGCGCGCCCACGAGGGCGACCTGGCGGTCGCCTTCCTTTGGAACGGCGAACGATTCCTGATGGCGGACGCGCATGCGGCCACGGGAACGCTCGATTTCGTCGAGGAGCCAGCGGCGGATCTTGCCGTACGGTCCCTGATAGAAACCCGGCAGGGCCGCCAGGTGGCCGTTCAGGATCCTGACCCGCTCACTACCTTCCTTACCGATAAGGCTTTCCTTAATAAGCCGCATCTGGATGCGCGGGGGCATGGGCACGGTGAGCACGCTCCTTCCGGTGCGAAGTCTAGTCAACCATAGTCGCTCCGCACCGGGAAGCCGCATCGATGTCCAACGATCACCAGGAAGTCCGGGAACACGGCTAAAACCTCCGTCGTCGCTATCTGTCTTGCGTTCCAGCATCCTTCGGGCATAGCTCGCGTTCCACGTCGGCCTGGATCCAGCGCCCCGCCCTGCCCCCCCCGGCGCCAAGCGCCCTGGCGGTGGCCACGGCCGCGTCGCGCAGTTCCGGACGCCTCTTGCCCATCTGCCGCAATGCCCAGCTTACTGCCTTACGTACGTAGGTGCGGTCGTCGTCGCCGTGCCGGGCTACCACCTCAAGACTGCGGGCCAACAGCTGGGAAGCAGCTGGCGAGCGGTCATGCATCGCCAGCGAAGCAAGCAGCGCAAACCCCGTTCTCTTGACGTACTCCTCCGGGCGGGCGCAGTACTTGGCGACCTTGGAGTACGCGCACGGGAGCCGCCGGAAGAGGTTCTGGCAGAACTGGTCGACGATGTCCCACGCGTCAAACTGGGCCACCCAGGCATCCATCGTCTCGGGCGTGACCCGGGCCGGGTCCGCGATCATGCTCGCCAGAATGCGTGCCTCGTGGAGGCCGCTATCCCACAGGCGCAGCGCCAGGTCATGGTCGACCTTGATCTCCTTGGCCAGGCGGCGCAGGTCGGCTACCGACACCCCGAGACCGCGGGCAGGCCGGATGCCATAGCGCGCCTGCCCGGCACGGTTGTGTTCGCTGCCGAGCCCCGTCAGCCGGCTGATGACCTCTTCATACTCCATACGACTGCTCTCCCGGCTCCCCCCTGATCACGCCGGCCTGGGGAGCTTCCCCACCGCGGCCATGTAGATGACAAACTCGTCTTCGCCGTCCAGCTCAAGCAAAGTGCTGCACGCGTCGTCATCGAAGGCCGCTATTGCGCAACAGCCCGCGTCCACTGCCGCCACGGCCAGGTACAGGTGGGCACAGGCATGACCCGCGTCGAGGTGCATGTAGCGGTACGCGCGCTGGTTGTAGCGCCATATGGAACGATAGGCCACGGCCGACCAGATGAACGTCACCGCGCTCCGCGCGACCATGTTTTGCCGCAGAGCGACGGCCGCGAACTTGCCGCCGAGATCGCTTCCCGTGAGGTGGGGCCGCAGCTTGTGCTGATCAGCGACAAAGGCGTAGACGCCCGGCTCCACTCCCTCGACGCGGTTGACCAGTATGTATGTCTCCAGCGGGTGCCGGGCGCCGGCGGACGGCACCGTCCGCGAGGTGGCCGGCCGGGGCGTGACCTCCTTGACCCCCTGAGTGCACCAGAGCAGATACGAGAGCTCCTCCATGGTCAGCGGCTGGTCGGTATAGCTTCGGACGCTGCGCCGCGAGTTGATGGCGGCGGTGAGGTCCACCGGCCGCACCGAAATGCCGCCCGGCGCCGGCAGGTCGATCAGCGGCCTGTCGTCCGGCCACTCCTTGAACAGCGGCGGCTGGGGCAGCCCCTGGGTTTGGTCCGACGGCGGCAGGTGTCTGTACTTGGTGCGCTCCATGAACTGGGGTCCGATGTCGTCCAACTTGCCAACCTCCTCTGTGCCTCGTCCGTGGGGTATCTTGCACATGGGGCAGGGGAAATCCCTCCACTAGGCCGCCGGGAGCAGCGCGCGATGCTGATGCTGGGTGCCTCCGAGCTAGTGGGCGGCCCGCCGCCGCAGCGCCCGGCCGAGCACGGCAGCGACCGCCAGCCCGAGCACAAAGCCCGTTCCGATCAGCACCGCAAGGCGCTGGAACTGCTCGACCGGCAGGAGAGCGATGAGCATGGAATCGGGGGGCAACTGCCAGAGGTCATTGCGGAAGAGAAGCAGATGAAACCAGTCAAACGCAATGCTGAAACCGACCGTCAGAGCCAGGGCGGCAAGGCCCAGCACCACGGCCCCCCACCCCGCGGCCCACGTAAAGGCCCGGGCCCAGAGGTCCGCAGCCGCCGCAATCCGGTCATGGCCGCCGCTGGCGCTGCCGGGCGCCCCCGCTGTCCGCCGTCGCCCCATGGCCAACGGTGTCAGGAACGTCAGGGCCGCGCCGCCGGCCAGCAGCCCCAGCATCGCGCTGCGCACCGCGCGCCCCCGCGTGAAAAGGTCCCGCACATCGGCCATGTGGTCGATTTCCCGCTGGGTGAATGCCGGTTCGCCGGCGCGGGGATGGCCCGCGGGCAGCGGCACCTGAAGCGCCGCCGTACCCGTCCCGCGGGCGTAGCCGATGACGCGCATCAACAACACGCGGACCTGCTCGCGGTTGAGCCCGGCATCGGCAGCCACCTGGGGACTAGATAGGGAGTATGCGTAGGACCACTCGGCGGATGCGACAACCTCGGTCACGGCCAGCAACAACCAGAGGGCTATCAACGCGCCGCCCAGCGCCGCCGCCAGGACCGTCCGAACCGGAGAACGCACGGGATATGTGCGGCGCACGGATTTGCCGTCGTGCCGGGAAGTGGTCCTGCGGTGCGTACGCCG
>JAUYEG010000047.1 GCA_030691505.1 Bacillota bacterium
AAGGCCGTGTGCCCGACTCATCTCTACCCATTCCCGGACGCCGTTCGCCTGGGCGCCGCCACGCGGGTCCGGCAGGCGGGGCTGCGCCCGGCCATTGCGCGACGCATCTGGCGCATCAGGACGCATTCCGCGTCCGGAAGCCATCATCCGGGCGGCCGGCCGGGACGGTGACCGGTGGCCCGTTCAGCTAGCCGCATGCACCGTGGTCCCCCGGGTCGGGTCCACGGTGAAGACGGCCCGGCGCGACGGCTCCGTAACCACTTTGTTGTATACATAATACCGATTATGGGACGTCACAATAGGGGAGCCGCGATTAAGCTTGAGTTCGGCCTGCCGAGAGGGCCTAGCGGCAGTTTACCGAGTTAGATCGCTATAACCTGTTCAAGAAGGCCGGTAGTCTTTCCTCCGCAGTCTATGCGGTGAGGCTACCAGGCCTTTCTGTTTTCCCCCAATGCCCGCACGCCTGAAGTAAGACGGGAATGTGTATTACCTAACTCTGAGACGAAAGTAGGATGGGTAAATGGCCAGCAAATAGGAGGAATAGAGACTGGCTGAAGCGAATGGTGTAATAGTAATGAAAGGGGGGAGGTCGCGTGGCGAGCATCCAGAAGAAACGCATTAAGGGCAAGCTCTACTACTACGCCGTGCAGTCGGCACGTGTCGACGGCAAGCCGCGGGTGGTCTGGCAGAAGTACCTTGGCAAGGCGGAGGATATCGTCCGAAGGCTGGAAGCCGAACCCTCGACGGCCAAGATCACAAGCTTCGGCGCCGTGGCCGGCCTATACGCCCTGGCACGCCGCTTGGAACTGGTGGAAACCATTGATCGCCATGCTCCCAAGCGAAATCAGGGGGTTGGGGTCGGCGAGTACATGCTCCTGGCGGCGGTCAACCGGGTGCTCGCGCCCACCAGCAAGGCCCAACTGGCTGCCTGGTATGAAGGCACGGCACTGACTCATCTGCTGCGGGTCCAGCCCCGGCAGCTCACCAGCCAGAGGTTTTGGGATCACATGAGCTATCTGGATGAGGACTGCATCGCCCGGATCGAGGCGGAGCTGAGCGCCCGGATGGTCCGGGAGTTCGACCTGGACCTGCGCTGCCTGGTGTACGACACCACCAACTTCGTGACCTACATCGACAGCACCAATCCAGGCACGCTGGCCCAAAGAGGCCACAGCAAGGCCAAGCGGGGTGATCTGAAGCAGGTCAACCTGGCATTGATGGTCACGCTTGATGCCCACGTCCCGCTCTTCCACCAGGTCTACCCGGGCAGTATAAACGACAGCACGCAGTTCTCCACCGTCACAGCCGACCTCGTGCGGCGTTACCGGGTCTTGCAGGAGCACTGCCGGGATGTCACCCTGATCTACGACAAGGGCAACAACTCGCCGGACAATCAGGGCCAGATTGACGACTCGCCCTACCATTTCGTGGGCTCACTCGTGCCGTCGCATCACCGGGATCTGCTCGCGGTTCCCCTCGTCGAGTACATGGACCTCAAGCCGCCCTTTGCCGGCGAGAAGGCCTACCGGACGACCAAGCTGGTCATGGGTGTGGAGCGCACGGTGGTGGCGACCTACAACGAAAACCTGTTCGCCGGACAGATTCAGGGGCTATCCCAGCATCTCACCCGAACCGTGCGGGGACTCCGGGAACTGCAGAAGGCTCTCATCAAGCCCCAAGGGGAACGGAAACGAGGCCCGGCAACCGTGGAGAAGCGCATCCGGGAGATCCTATCCGCCCAGCACATGAAAACCATTGTCAAGGTGGGGCTGGATTCCGACGCTCAGCCGCCGGCGCTCAGCTACCACATCGACCAGGAGGCGCTGCACGCGCTCACGAGTGCTCTCTTCGGCAAAAGCGTTCTCTTCACCGACCGGCATGACTGGAGCAACGAGCAGATCGTAGCCGCCTACCGCGGCCAAAGCCAGGTTGAGGCCGCCTTTCGCCGGATGAAGGATCCCCACTTCGTATCCTGGGAACCGATGTTCCACTGGACGGACCAGAAGATCCGCGTGCACGCCTTCTACTGCGTCTTAGCGCTCACGCTGGCCTCACTCCTGCAGCGGGAAGTCGCCCGGCAGGGGATCAGCCTGAGCGTGGACCGGCTGCTGCAGAAGCTGAACGATATCCGGGAGGTGGCCGCCATCTACCCCGAGTCGGCCAAGCGCAAGGATGCCATCGTTCTAAGCCACATGGACCGCGAGCAAAACCAGCTGTTCGATCTGCTCGGACTTGCCCGCTACACCATTGCTACCCGTTAGGCATACGTTCCCATCGTTCAAAGCTGCCCGTAAGCAGGAACTATTCTCAAACCGTCGCAGTAACTCGGTAAACTACCGCTAGTGGCCAGGTGAGACCTGCCGCTTTTGCCCTGTACAGCAGGTCCGAGAGCGTACTGGCGGCCACGCCGATGCTCCTTGCGGCCTGCCGCGCGGGCAGCCTGAGATCCCAGCACAGCCGTAGAGCTTCCTTGATCTTGCGCATTGACAGCCTCCTGTATCTTGGTGCTGGAGTACTGCCTATTGATGAGACGGAATCGCATGTGCTCCAGGGGTCCCGGTCGAATCCACTCGTGAGACGGATTGGGGAAACGCTTAGCCTCCTTGTGGCATAGCCCACTTCCGACAGCGTGCGTTCCCGCTCCGGGCGGAAGACCGCTAACCGTACCCTGCCTCCCGCCCGCGGAGCCGGTGTGCAGCAGCACCGTTTGCGCTGGTCCGCGGAACCGGATAAGGCTGATCCCGCAAGGCTGCGGCTTGAAGCCCGGACGACCGGGGCCCCAAGTCCCTCCTCAGCCAATCTGGCTACGAAGGGAGGTTTTCTCACTGCCATGGCTCGACTGCTCTTTGTCGGTATTGACGTGGCCACCAGGCTCAACAGGGCCCAGTTCGTTGACGACGACGAACAACCTCACGGCAGGCTGTCCTTTCCCAACGACGCCACAGGCGCTTCGCTCATCGCAACCCACACCAAGCAGTTGGCTGACAAGATCGGCGTCAGTCAGGTCCGTTTCGGCCTCGAGGCCACCGGGTTCTATGGCTGGCATCTGGCCATGTATCTGTGCAAGGCGCCAGAACTCGGCAACCTGCAGACCAGCACTTACCTCTTCAATCCGCGTACCATTCACGGCTTCAAGCGCTCCTACCCGGACCTGCCTAAGACTGACTGGGCAGATGCCTTTGCCATCGCTGAGCGGCTTCGTTTCGGGCGGCTGCCGAGGCCCTTCGCCCTGAACGAGCGGTATCTGCCCTTACAGCGTCTAACACGTCACCGTGCCTTTCTCGTTAAGGACCTGGTGCGCCACAAGAACTACTTCCTGGGCTACCTGTTTCTTAAGTGCAACCGCGTCACCCAATCGGGAGAAACGCCCGATCCTCTGGGCGTATCCGTGAGCGAGGTCCTCACCGAGTGCTATTCAGTTGAGGACCTCGCCCGGATGCCGCTTGGCGATCTGGCTCAAATCCTCATCGAGAAGAGCCACAACAGGTTCCCTCATCCGTATGAGGCCGCCAGACAGCTGCAGGTGGCCGCCACACACTCGTATCGCCTGCCAGATGTGCTCAAGGATCCGGTCAATCGCATCCTGGCCTCCACCATGCAGCTCATGCGCCAACTCGTACGTGAGATCCGCGCCACCGAGCAGGACATCGAGCGCCAGATGCGCGGTCTCGACTGCCCCTTGCTCAGCGTTCCGGGCATCGGGCCGGTCCTGGCCGCCGGCATCGTTGCCGAGATCGGTGATATCCACAACTTCCCGGATGACGACGCCCTGGCCAAGTTCGCCGGACTCACCTGGCGCCCACACCAAACCGGCGACTTCGACGCCGAAGACCAGCCCCTGACCCGAACCGGCAATACCCACCTGCGCTACTACCTGATCGAGTCGGCTAACCTCGTCCGCCGTTATGCGCCCGACTATACCGCCTACTACCGGCGGAAGTATGCCGAGGTCACAAAGCACCAGCACAAACGCGCTCTGGTACTGACTGCCCGTAAACTAGTCCGCCTGATCCATGCTCTGCTGCGCACGGGTCAGCCCTACTCCGGAATCAGAGAAGAGGTGTCACCGCCCGACCCTCCCCAGGTCACCCTGGGACAATAATCGCCCACATTGGATCCTGGGGCCTCAGAACTGCCTAATGGCGGCTCCGTGGTCCTCTACCTTGGCATGCTCTTCTACACCCAACCCGAACACTTGTTCGGAGTTGACACAAACACCGTACCGCTCTGGGCGCCGCCCGAGGGGCGAGGTACGCGTAGCTTATGGAGGCCATACGGCCGGCGCGGCTGACTAATCCGGGATTCTGCGCGTGGTGGCTGTGGGCCTTCCTCCGGAGACGTTGGTGCGGGCCCCGCTCCCGGCAAGGCTGCACCGTTACCGTGCCAGCATATCCCTGTATCTGGCCAGCTCCGGGTCGTTGCCCAGCACGAAGTGCCCGGCCGCGACCTCCGCCCACCGCGGCTTGTGTGCAGAGTAGTCGTGGACGCCGGGGTCGTAGACCATCACGCGCTTGCGCCGTTCGACGACCGGGTCCGGGGTGGGCACCGCCGAGAGCAGCGCCCGGGTGTACGGGTGTAGGGGGTGCGCGAAGAGCTCTTCGGTTTCCGCCAGCTCGACGATCTCGCCCG
>JAUYEG010000068.1 GCA_030691505.1 Bacillota bacterium
AAGGGCCCGACGGCGGCCGGCCGGCATCAAAGAACCCGCTGCCGCCCCCCATAACCCAGTTTGAGACGCAGGGCTCGGCCATGCCGGAGATCCCCCAGGAAACCGGGGGGCCGGGACAGGCGGGCCAGGAGCAGCCCCCCAAGGGGGGGCTGCTTGCGCGCCTGCTCGGCGGCCGCGGCAAGGAGCACAGGCAGGGCAAGGAGCACAGGCGGGGCAAGGCTGAGGACCATTACGATTTCGCCACTCCGGGACGGGTAGCTTCCCCCGATGAACTGCGCACGCTGCCGACCTCTTTCCGGCGCGTCGGTGTCAGCCCGGAACTGGAAGCCAACCGCGCGTACCTGCAGCAGGCTTTTGGGGACTCATGGGATGTCGTCTACCGCGACCTGGTCATCGGCGATGTGGAAAGGCCCGCTTTGCTGGTATTCGTCGACGGTCTGGTGGACAAGGAGGCCATTCACCGGTTCGCCATTTTCGCGCTGACGATCGAGGCCCGGACGGCGGGGCTGGGCCCGCCGGGCGGCCAGCACCGGCTTCTGGACGTGCTGCAGAGCAAGGTCATCGGCTTCGGCGAGCTCAGGTTGAGCGCCGACGTGGCGGAGATCGCGGACCGTCTGGTCGGCGGGGAGACGGCTGTGTTCGTCGCGGGCGAGACGGCCGCCATTGTCATGGACACCCGCGGCTGGCGCGACCGGGGCATCCAGGAGCCGGCCACCGAGGTTACGGTTCGGGGGCCGCGCGATGGTTTTAACGAGACGCTCAAGACCTCAACTGCCCTCCTGCGCCGCAGGCTCAAGACGCCGTTGCTCCGGCTGGAGCGCACCATGGTGGGCGACTATACGAGGACCGACATCGTCGTCGCGTACATCGCCGGGCTCGCCAACGCGGAAGTGGTGCGCGAGGTCAGGCGGCGGCTCAACCGGATATCAATAGACGGCTTTTTGGAAAGCAGCTACATCGAGGAACTCATCCAGGATGACCCGGCCACGTTTTTCCCGCTCGTAAGGGCGACCGAATACCCTGACCGGGGGGCGGCGGCGCTGCTCGAGGGCAACGTGGCGATCATGGCGGATACCACTCCTTTCTCGCTGCTGGTCCCGGCGACGTTCGTGAGCATGCTGCAGGCTGCCGAGGACCACTTCGAGCGCCCCGCGGTGAGCACGGCGGTACGCCTGGTGCGTGTGTTTTGCCTCTTCTTCGCCATCTATGGCTCAGCGCTGTATGTCGCCGCGACCAGTTTTCATCCCGAAATCCTGCCGTTGCCCCTGCTTGAGCGGCTGGTGGCAGCGAAGATAGGCGTTCCCTTCGGGTCGGCGCTGGAAGCGCTGATCCTTGAGGTTGCCTTCGAAATCCTGCGCGAGGCAGGCGTCAGGCTGCCGCGGGTGATCGGGCAGGCCGTCAGCATCGTGGGTGCGCTGGTGCTGGGCGAATCGGCGGTGACTGCCGGCATCGTATCGCCGGCAATCGTGATCGTCGTGGCCCTATCGGCCATATGTTCGCTTGCCCTTCCCTCCTACTTCCTGACGCTCGGCATGCGGCTGTTGCGTTTCCCGCTGATCCTTCTGTCCGGCGCTCTGGGGATTTTCGGCCTGTCGATGGGCAGCGTCGTGCTGATCGCCCATCTTGCGTCCCTCAAGTCGTTTGGTGTGCCCTATCTTGCCGCGCTGGCGCCCTTCAACCTCGCCTCGTGGAGGCGGGACGTGATCATCCGCGCTCCAAGGTGGGCGCATGACCGGAGGCCGTCGGTCTACGGCGCCCAGGAACCGGAGCGCACCGCCGGCTACCTCAGGCCGGGGCCGGGACAGCCCAACCAGCCGTCGGCCGCGCAAGGGAGCGGCGGCAGCAGGACGAGGAGGAGGCGCCGGTGAGCGTCTTTGGGATCTCGGGCGGCACCGGGTCCAGGCACGGCCGCATCAGCAACGGGCAGGCGGTTCTCATCCTGATGGGCGTCGTGCTCTCGGTCACGGTTTTCATCCTGCCCGGTCCGCCGGCCTTGCTGGCCGGCAGCGACGCCTATTGGGGGCCCGCCCTGGCGACGATTCCCTCGATTCCGATGATCGCGCTGTACGTGCTGCTGGCACGGAGGTTCGGGATGGCCGGCCCCTACGAGTACCTGCCCCGGCTGCTCGGCCGGCCCCTCGGCAAGGCCGTTTCGGCGCTGTACGTGGTGTTTTTTCTGATCATCGCGGCATCTGTCACCCAGACGCTGGCGATAGTCCTGGGCTCCATCGTGATGCCGCTGACCCCGCTGCCCGTGTTTGCGGCCGTGGCCGTGCTCACCGCCGCCTATGTGGCTTACCTTGGCATCGAGACGTTCGGCCGGCTCGCGCAGCTGATGATGCCGCTGCTCTTGGCGGTGCTCGTCTTCATCACGCTTGCCTTGTTGCCTGAACTCGACTTCGATAACATGCTGCCTATTCTGCGGCACGGCCTCATGCCGTCGGTCCGGGCAGCCGTCATCCCTTCCGCGGTGCGAAGTGAGGCGGCGCTGGCGCTCGCATTCCTGTTGCCCGCGATGCGCTCGCCGGGGCGTGCCTTCCGGGTCGGAGTCCTGGCCACATCGGTGCTCGGGCTACTGCTGGTGATCAACGCCGTCACGATTCTCGGCCTGGTATCGGCGGGCGAGGCGGCGCGGCTGACCTTGCCCGCCCTGGTCGCGGCAAGACACGTGAGGCTTGGGCGTGGGATTGAGAACATCGAAATCCTGGTCATCGTGCCATGGCTCATGGCCCTTACGATGAAGGTCGCCCTGTACGTGTTCTTCGCCGCTGCTGGGATCGCGCGGACTCTCGATGCGCCCAGTCGGAGACCAGCCGTCCTGCCCGCCGCGGTGCTAGCCGGCGTGCTTGGGGGCTGGATGTTCCCCAGCGCCAGGATACTGACGGAGTACATCACCGATGTCTGGCCGGGGTACGCGGTAACGATGAACCTGCTTGTGCCCGCGGTGTTGCTGACCCTGTCGGTGGCGCTTGGGCGCAAAGGCTGCCCGCCGGGCGCCGGCCAGCCCGGGGGAGACGAGCGATGACCCGGTTAGGGCGCGTAGCGCTGCGTCGGATTGTGCTTTGCTTTGTCGCCGCGATAGTGCTTGCGTCCGTGGGCGGTTGCTGGGACAGGCGGGAACTGGACGAGTCGCTGCACGTCCTCAGCGCCTTCCTTGACCTTGAACCTGACGGCATGATCCGGCTCACCGTGGAGGTACTGTCCCTCGGGGGCGGGGGAGGCCAGACGGCACAGCAATCCACGCACGTTGTTCTTACGGCGGTGGGCGGTTCGTTTGAGGAAGCGGCCTGGAACGCACGGTGGCAGGTTCAGTCCCCACTCAACTTCGCACACGCCGGGGCCGTGGTGCTGGGCGAGGAACTGGCCCGCTCGGGAATCGCCGATGTGGTTGATTCGTTGGCTCAGAGCTACGAGGTCCGGCGGCGAACGCTCATGGCGGTCGTCAAGGGCAAGGCCGCGGACCTGCTCAGTGCGGCGCGTACCGCCTCCAGGCACTCCGAGCAGATCACCGGGCTGATCGAAGCCGAAAGTGTGGGGGCATCGGGTGTCGGCAGCTTCACGCTCAACGAAGTCATCCGGTCGCTCTCGGGCGAAGGCAAGGATGTGGTCCTGGCGAGGTTCGTCCTCCAGCCCCCGCCGCCCGTCAAGCACGTGATCGAGCACGCGCAGGGCGGGGGGGGAGCGGCCGGAGACAGCGGCGGAGGGGAGGCGGGTGACTCCGGTGGAGCACAGGGCGAAGAGCCGCCGGTGATGAAGCTGGACGGCGCCGCGGTCTTCGGCGGGGATGGCAGGCTGGCGGGTTTTCTTGAGGAACGCGAGGCCGCCGCCCTGCAGCTGATTATCGGGTCGGCCCGGGCCAGGATCCTGCGCGTACCGACGGACACCGCATCCGCGCGCAACGGGTTTACGCTGCGCACCGCTACCTCGAGTGCGCGCTACGAGGCCGCCCAGGCCGGCAGCCGGCTCACGCTGGGGGTGCGGGTCCACGTCGAGGCCGACCTGCTGGAGTTGGAGACGGGGGGCGACATGGCCTCGCCCGCCGACATTGCCCACATCGAACAGCTCGCGGCCCAACATCTTGAGGCCCTGATCCTCGATA
Source organism: Bacillota bacterium (assembly GCA_030691505.1). Lineage (GTDB taxonomy): Bacteria > Bacillota > Sulfobacillia > JAUYEG01 > JAUYEG01 > JAUYEG01. The sequence goes on from JAUYEG010000068.1 coordinate 4,100, forward strand.
CACTCACTCATTGCGCAAGCGATATCGGGGCGGACCCAGCCGGTCTGGGCCGGTTCCTGTCGCGCTGGCACCCGCGGCTCTGGGACCAGTACCGCGACAGGTGGCCCGAGACTCTGGCTGACGCAGAGATACGGACGGAGGTCAAGGTAAGCATCGTCAACACCGGAATGCTGCTGCGCAAGGCACGGGGGCCCGATCAGGTGCCGCCCCCCGGCGGAGGCAACTGACGTGGGCACGGCCGCTATTGTCCTGATCACCGCTGCGGGGATCTGGCATGTGCGGCAGCTGCACCGTGCCGGGGCGGGGCGGGAGGCTGTAGCCGCCGGGTTGACCTGGGCGCTCGCGCTCGCCGTCGCGGTGGTGTGGCTAGCCCGGCTGCCGGTACCCAGCCCGCTGGCCCTGCTCGACCGCCTCTTCCGCGGCCTGACGGCGCTGATGACCGGTCAGGGGCGCTAATCGATCGCCACTCCCAGCACGGTCCGTGAAGGCTACTCGCGGCTGCCCAGGCCGGCCTCCCGTAGCAGTCTGAGGGCGACCTGGTAGAAATCGGCCCGGCGGGACGTGACGTCCTCCAGGGCCTTGTCCCAGGCCCCGGAAAGCTCGGCCGCGCGGACGACCTCGGCCGATGCGAGCCTGCCGATCAGGGTGGACAGTTCGTGCCCAGTGCGACGGGCGAGCCTCGCCGCAAGCCGCCCCTCGCCCTTGAGCCACTGAAAGTGACGGTCGCATGCCTGAACCAACTCGGAGAGCGTCTCGGCGTCTATGGCGGACACCTTGAGGACCGGCGGGCGCCACGGGGGCGGGACCGGCGCCAGGTCCAGCATCGTTTCGAGCTGCACCGCCAAACGGCCGGCGTCGGGCAGGTCGGACTTGTTGACCACCAGCAGGTCGGCGATTTCAAGGATCCCGGCCTTCTGAGCCTGGACATCGTCTCCCACGCCGGGCGAAAGGACAACCAGCACTGTATGTGCGATGTCCATGATTTCCACTTCGGACTGGCCGGCGCCGACAGTCTCCACCAGGATGACCTGGAACCCCACCGCGTCAAGAAGACGGATCGCGTCACCTGTGGCCCCGCTGACCCCGCCCAGGTGGCCGCGGGTCGCCAGGCTGCGGATAAACACGCCCCGGTCCGTCGTCCAGCGCTGCATCCGCACCCGGTCGCCCAGCAGGGCGCCGCCGGTGAATGGGCTCGTGGGGTCGACGGCCACGATGCCCACGTTTTGCCCGGCGGCTCGGAACCGGGCCGTCAGGCCGTCGACAATCGTGCTCTTGCCCACACCCGGGGGGCCCGTCACGCCGATGATCCGCGCGCGGCCGGTGAGAGGATGGATTCTCGCCAGGACGGCCGGCGCGGCAGACGGGTCATTCTCGACCAGGCTGATCAGTCTAGCCAGGGCTCGCCGGTCGCCGCCGAGAGCGGCGTCCACCGGTCCGGCCAGCGCGGCCAAGGCTGTGGCCGAGGCTGTGGCCGAGGCTGTGGACCAATTCACGTCAGGCAAGCGCCCGCTTAACGCTCCCGCGGGTCGCGGCTACGATCGACTCGAGGGTGGAGCCGGGGCCAAACACGGCGGCGGCGCCTGCCTCTTTGAGCGCGGCCGCATCCTCGCGGGGGATGATCCCGCCGACCAGAACGCTCACGTCGCCCAAGCCCGCCTCGTGCATCATGCGCACCACTTTGGGAACCAGCGTGTTGTGCGCGCCGGACAAAATGCTGAGCGCCACAATGTCCACATCTTCCTGCATCGCCGCCTGGACGATCTGCTCGGGGGTCTGGTGCAGTCCTGTGTAGATTACCTCCATGCCCGCGTCCCGGTAGGCCCGGGCCACGACCTTGGCCCCCCGGTCATGCCCGTCCAGACCGGGCTTGGCCACGAGGACCCTGATCCGCCTCATCATCGTTGGTATGGTCCCTCCCCTGCTGCCGTGGGCAGCTCTTCCCGTCAGCCGGTCGCGGGTCCGCCCCCGTCCGGCCTGACCCTCCTCGGACCCAGGTAGTAACCAAGGCACAGCAGTTCCAGGCTGACGTCTGCGTAGCGGACACGCACGTCTTCCCGCACCGTCAGTTTTGTCGGCGCGAAATTGAGAATCGCCCTGATGCCCCCCTTGACCAGCGAGTCCGCCACCGACTGGGCGACGGAGGCGGGCACCGTGATGATCCCGATCTCAAGATCCTTCTGCCTGGTCACCTCGGGCATATCCAGCACATTGTACACCGGAGTGACACCATCGACGGTAGTGCCGATTTTCTTGGGGTTAGTGTCAAACGCGGCAGCCATCACAAAGGGGTACTCCCGGTCCTGCGCCGCACGGCGGATGTTGTACCGGAGCAAAGCATCTCCCAGTTCGCCCACGCCGGCGAGGCCGACGTTGATGCGGCGGTCGGCGTTGAGAATCTGCTGGAGCTCGCGCCGGAGGTTGGCGGCATCATACCCGACACCCTGTTTGCCAAATTCCCCAAAGAGGGCGAGATCCTTGCGCACCTGGGCGGAGGTCACACCGACAAGCGGTCCCAGCTCGTGCGAGGAGATGAACCGCGGCGGATGTCCCGCCAGATCCATGGAGTTTAGAGCCCTGAGGTACTCGGCCAATCGCCCGATCGTCACGTCTGGCGCCCGAAATCCGCGCACCGCCGCACCCCCTGTGCATTGGTATCAGAAAGCCGCGTCCCGGACCACGGTGACCCTCCATTCGGGCCCGCGCGCGCATCCTCCTCTTACTCAGTGTAACAGCACTTGTCCGCCTGTCCGCTGGTGCACTCGTCGCCTGTCCGCTGGTGCGCTTGGCCCGTCCGCTGGTGCGCTCGTCGCTACCGAGCCTGCGTCCGCCGCGGAAGGTTTATGCTCTGCTACGGCTAAGTCTCCAAGCCTGGCAAGCCCGCGCGCCCGAGGCGATATGAGGGCCCCCGAGGCGCACCACAGTCTAATCATGCAGGAGGGATCAGCGTCGACAAACAGCGCTCTATCGGCCCCTGAGGCCAGACTCCAGGCAATGGGCCTCGAACTGCCGCCGCTGAGCGAAGCGGCCGGCAACTACGAGGCGGCCAGGTTCGTGGCCCTGTCCCTCCTGGCCTCGGCCAAGTACATCCTCGGAGACCTCGGGCGCGTGCGGCGCGTGGTCAAGGTTCTGGGTTTCGTCAACTGCACGGAGGACTTCACCGACCAGCCTAAGGTCATCAACGGCTGCTCCGACCTGCTTATCGAGGTTTTCGGCGAAGCCGGCCGCCACGCCCGCTCGGCGGTGGGGATGCAGCAGCTCCCGATGGGCATCCCCGTGGAAATCGAGATCATCCTGGAGGTAGACTCGGCCTAGCTAGGCCAGGCTGGCAGCCCACGTGGCGATCGCTTGGCGAGAAGCTTCTTGAGTCAAGCCGCAGCCCATGCGCTACAGCTCAGTCTGCGCCGCCGTTGTGCGCCACAGCTCAATCTCCGCCGTCACGTTGGGCTCTAGCGCTCAATCGCGCCGTCCCCATTGGGCCCTGACGCTCAATGCGTCACGCCATACACGCGCTGCACGTTTCCGCAGCCGCCGCGACCGCAGCAGCCGTCCTCCGGGGGTCGGTCCTCCGGACCGGTGGGCGTAGCTACACCCGGGCCCTCTTCCACGCACCCGACGCGAAGCGATAGTAGCAGGTCAGGGCGCGGATCCAGTGGTCGGCGACCATGGCGACCCAGGCTCCGGGCAGGCCGTAGCCGAGCCGCAGGGCCAGGTAGTTGCCGAGCACCAGCCGGACGCACCAGATGCCGGCGATCGAGATGAGCAGCGGAAAGCGTGTGTCGCCCGCGCCGCGCAGCCCGCCCACGAGGACGAAGTAGACCCCCATGGCCGGCAGGGCGAAGGCGTAGAGGCGCATGTTGAAGATAGCCATGTTAATAACCCGCAGGTCCGGCGTGTACATCCGCAGGATCGGCACGGTGAAGACGAATACGGCCACTCCGACGACGATCATGAACGCCACGGCCATCCGAGTGGTCTCCCTCGCCCCCTGATCCGCCATCTTGGGCTGCCCGGCCCCGAGGTTCTGGCCGACTATGGTCGTCGACGCGACGCCGAGGGCCTGGGCGGGGGTGTAGCCGAGGGATTCGGCGTTGACCGTGATCTGGTGAGCGGCATAGGCGACCGTACCCAGGCTGGCAATGATCCGGGCGAAGAGCACCTGCCCTCCGCGCATGACAAACTGCTCCGCCGCCGCCGGCAGTCCTACGTTGAAAATGCGGGCGACGACAGGCCGGGTGAGCCGGTGGCTCTGGTGGATGGACATCGGGAGTTTGGTCCGCCCCCGGTACAGGGCCGCCAGGAACAGCACGGTGCTCACCACGCGGGCGATGAGCGCGCCGTACGCGGCGCCGGCCACGCCCATAGCGGGCACGCCGAAATACCCAAAGATCAGAACGAGACCAACCACGACGTTGACGACGTTGGCGACGCCGTTGACGCGCATGGGCGTCTGGGTGTCGCCCGCGCCGCGCAGAATCGCGCCGACTACGATGCTGATCACGGTGAAAACGGTGCCGCCGCCCACGATGCGCATGTAGGTCGTCGCGGGCACGACCACGTCCTCGGGGGCTCCCATCCAGGTCACCACGCCCTGCGCCCACAGCAGAAACGGGATCGAGGACAGCAGCCCGAGGATCAGGGTCAGCACCACGGACTGGCGGCTGGCCTCTGACGCCTCCATGGTCTCGCCGGCGCCGACGTGGCGTGCCACAATGGCCGTGCTGCCGACGCTGAGGGCTTGGAAGATGGCCTGCGCGAAGAAGATCGGCTGGTTGCAGATGCCGACGGCGGCAACAGCGGCGGCCCCCACCCTGCCGACCATCACCATGTTGGCCACGCCGATCAGGGTCAAGAGGACGTACTCGATCACCGCGGGCCAGGCCAGGGCGATCACGGCCCGCCGGATCTCCGCGGGTTCGGCGCCGTCCTGGAGGACGCCAGCCCCGGCCTCGCGGGCCCGGGGCACAGAGGGTAAGAGAGAGGACGTCACAGCCCCAGCCTGCGCCTGTGTGCCAGCCAGGTAAGACGGACCCGCATCACCGGCCGCCACGGCGACCTTCGCCGCAGCGGCCGCGCAGGCTGCGGTATCGTGCCCGTCGCCGCCGTCACCCACCGTCCCAGGGGTCATCGGGCCGGCCGCGCGCGGGCGGCTTCATTCAAAGGGCGAAATATCAAGAACTCGAAAGGCATATCGCGACATTCTGTGCCGCAACAGGCATTCCTGCCCCACCGGCGACGCCGGGGCTGGTATCCGAACTGCCCGAGCCTATCCGAGCCTAGACCCGCTCGAGCGCTTGCTTGACCAGAGCCGGAAGTTCGGACGGCAGCTCGGCCACGGCTGCGTCGCCCTGCTTCAGGGCATCGATCTTGCCCGCAAAGGTGCCCCGGCCCCGTTCGATGATCGCCCCCGCGTGGCCCATGCGCTTGCCGGGCGGCGCGCTCTTGCCCGCCACGTAGGCGACGACCGGCTTGGTCATGCCCTTGATAAACTCGGCCGCCTCCTCCTCGGCGCTGCCGCCGATTTCGCCGACTAGCACCACGGCCTTGGTCTCCGGGTCGCGCTCGAGCATCCGCAGGCAATCGACAAAGTCCAGCCCGACGACACGGTCCCCGCCGAGCCCGACAACCGTGGATTGACCCAGGCCGGCGCTGCTGAGCTGGTACGCGATCTCGTAGCTGAGCGTACCGCTCCGGGCCGCGATGCCGACCGGACCGGGGATGTAGATGCGGTTGGGCATGATGCCGATCTTGCATTTCCCGGGCGATATCACGCCGAAAGTGTTGGGACCGACCACGGTTACCCCGCGCTGCGCGGCGAAAGCCATGATCTCCATCGCGTCGTGCACCGGGATATGTTCCGAGATGATTGTGACGACCTGAATCTTGGCGTCGATGGCCTCGAAGGCCGCATCCTTGGCAAAGGGCGCCGGGACAAAGATGATCGATGCCGTGGCGCCGCGCTTGTCGACCGCTTCCTCGACCGTGTCGTAGACCGGTACGCCTTCGACTTCCTGCCCGCCCTTGCCGGGAGAGGTGCCGGCCACGACGCGGGTCCCGTAGTCGAGCATTTGCCGGGTGTGGAAACGGCCCTGTCTGCCGGTTATGGCCTGCACGCAGACCTTGGTCTTCTCGTCGACGATGATCGCCATGTCAGTTCGCCTCCCCCGCGAGGGCCACAACGCGGGCGGCGGCTTCCTCCATGGATCGGTAGGCCGTCAGCCCGTCGCGGGCCAGGATCTCAATCCCCTCGTCCTCGTTGGTGCCGGAGAGCCGGACCACCATCGGCACGTCCGTCTTCACGGTCCGGCGGGCCTGGACGATGGCGTTGGCAACGTCGTCGCAACGGGTGATGCCGCCGAAGATGTTGACCAGCACCGCCCGCGGCTTTGTTGCGATCAGCACCTCCAGGGCCCGGGTCATCGGCTCCACGCCGGCCCCGCCGCCGGCATCGAGGAAGTTGGCCGGGCGGCCGCCGTACCGCTGGATGATATCCAGGGTGGCCATGGTGATCCCGGCGCCGTTGGCCATGACCGCGATGTCGCCGTCGAGCTCCACGTATGAAAGCCCGAGCGACTTGACCTTGCGCTCAAGCTCGGTGCCCTCCGTGGTCTGGGGCAGATCCCGCTGCCGCCAGAGGGCGTCGTCGTCGACGTTGCATCTGCCGTCAGCGGCGATGACCTCGCCGCCGGTGAGGATGACCAGCGGATTGATTTCAACCAGCTCGGCGTCGTACTGCCGGAAGACCCGGTAGAGGCGGAGGAGGATATCCACGACCTTGCCGGCCGCGGGCTCGTCCAGTCCCATGCGCCGCACGACTTCACGGGCGGCGTAGCCGAAAAGGCCCCACGTCACGCCGATCCGGCGGCGGACGATGCTCTTCTCCGGGACCTCCTCGATATTGACGCCGCCCTGCACAGAGGCGATGAGCACCGGCCGGCGCGTCGTTCCGTCAACGGCTATGCCCACGTACAGCTCGCGTTCGATGCTCAGTTTCTGCTCACACAGCAGGCGGTCGACAGCCAGGTCCCTGATGGCCATGCCGAGGAGGTCCGCCGCCGCCGCGGCCGCTTCCGGCGGTGTGTCGGCGAACTTGATGCCGCCGGCCTTTCCGCGGCCCCCGGCCAGAACCTGGGCCTTTATCGCCACCGGGCCCAACTCGGCGCAGGCGTCGGCGGCCTCCTGCGCGGTGAACGCCAGGCGCCCCGCGGGCACGGGAATCCCCGCCTTGCCAAAAAGCTCCTTGGCCATGTACTCGTAGAGTTTCATGCCGAGCTACCAACCTTACGTGCGTATTGGGGGAGCAGGATCGGCGACCTGAACCGGCCCTGCACTCCTGTTGCCTCGATCTCGCCGTTGTAGCGGTCCACGTGAGCCAGCGAAAGGCTGCCCGGCTGAGAGCCGCCCGCGCGTGCGGCGGCGGCCGCGCCGGCGCGCCTGCCAAAGACAAGGATGTCCAGAAGCGAATTGCCCATCAGCCGGTTGCGGCCGTGCACCCCGCCCGATACCTCGCCGGCGGCAAACAGGTTGCGGACCGCGGTCTCGCCCTGGTCGTTGATCTCCACGCCGCCATTTTGGTAGTGCAGCGTGGGGTAGATCAGGATGGGCTCGACGGCCATGTTGATGTCAAACCGCCCGTACTGGCGGAACATCGCCGGGAGCTGCTTTTCGACGGTGCCCTTGCCGCCGATGACGTCGATCATCGGGGAATCGAGCCAGACGCCCTGGCGCCCGGTGACCGTGGCAAAGCCGCGGCCCCGTTCGAGGCACTCCCGGATGATGGCGGACGAAACCGCGTCGCGGGTCTCCAGCGGGTACACGAACTGCTCGCCCTCGGCGTTGACCAGCTGTGCGCCAAGCCCGCGGACCTTCTCCGTCACCAGCTGGCCGACGAGCTGCTCGGGGAAGGCAACGCCGGTCGGGTGAAACTGCGTCGCGTCGAGGAAAATCAGCTGCGCCCCGGCGCGATAGGCCATGACCAGCCCGTCGGCCGTGGCCCCGTAGTGGTTGGTGGTCTCGAATCCTGACACGTGCAGACGGCCGAAACCGCCGGTGGCCAGGACGACCGCCTTTGCCCGGACCACCATGTAGCGCTGGTTTTCCATGTTGTACAGCAGGGCCCCGGCGCAGGCGCCGCTGCTGTCGAGCAGCAGCTCAGTTGCCGGCAGAAACTCGATGACCTCGATGCCCTGGTTGCGGACCTCGTCGCGGAGGGTGCGCATGATTTCCGCGCCTGTATAGTCCTGGGCGAAGTGCATCCGCATCCGGCAGGTGCCGCCGCCGTGGATGGTCTCCATCGTCCCGTCCGGGTACTTGTTAAACATCGTGCCTAGCTCTTCGAGCCACCGAATGACGCGCGGCGCGTCGAGAACGAGCGCCTTTACCAAATCGGGCTTGTTGACGTATCCGCCGCCGCCCAGGACGTCGAGGTAGTGCAGCACGGGCGAATCGTTGGCCTTGTCCGCGGCCTGGATGCCGCCCTGCGCCATCATCGTGTTGGCGTCGCCCAGCCGGAGCTTGGTCACCTGGAGGACCTTGGCGCCCGATGCGTGCGCAACCAGCGCGGCCGACGATCCGGCGCCGCCGCCGCCGATGACCAGGACGTCGACCTCGCGGTCGACCTGGGTCAGATCAAACGCAGCGGGGTCGATCCGCGACTGCGACTCCAGCACGTCGACGAGTTCGTTGGGCATCCGCGACCCTTTGTTTGAACCGACGGCAAGCTCGCGCTGCGCATCCGGCTTGTAGTCAGGGTGGAACTTGCGCAGCAGCTCCTGCTTCTCATCCGGGCTCAGGCGGGCATGGACTTCCTTGAGGCGGCGCGCGCGCGTGCGCTCAACGACCTTTGCCGCCTCCTGCATCCTGGGGCTATATCCTCCCATGGCGCTAGTCCGCCTCCTCTTCGATATCCCGGGCGTCGTACAGCTTCTTTATCTCCGCGGTCGGGGCCCCCGTCAGCCCGTCGACCTCGGCTACGTAGTCGCCCCGGTCCAGTTCCGTCAGCCGGTCAGCGAGATGCTTGGCCGGCGGGGCGATATGCCTCCCGTACAGCCGCCGGGCGAGGATCGAGATGTTATACTGCACGGTTTCCGCGGGGCAACGCGAGGCGCAGAGCCCGCACATCAGGCAGTCAAAGGACATCACAGCGACCCGGGCGATGTCGCCGCGCATCGCCGCGGCCATGAACTCCATCACCTGCAGGTCCTGCGGGCACACCTTGGTGCAGGTGTTGCAGCCGAGGCACCTGGCCAGCTCGGGGTAGTTCACGAGCAGGCTGCCCAGGGTCGGCGGGGTCTCGGCCACGTCGTAGACGGCCTTGTTGGCCGGGTAGAACGGGATCTGGGTCAGGTACATCCCGTCCTCGACCACCGTCTGACACGCCAGTCCCACCTTGAGCCGGTAATCCCCGGGCATGCGGTACACCGTTGCGCAGGCGCCGCAGAAGCCGCCGCGGCAGCCGCAACCCCGCACAAACGAGTACCCGGAGTACTCCATGGCCTTCATGATCGTCAGGCCTTCAGGGACCTCGTAGCGCTTGCCCATGATGTTGATTTCGACTATGCCGGCGGGTCCCTCGTCCGGCGCCGCCTTGGACGGTGCGGCGGCCTCCGGCTTGCGCGCCAGAACATCCAGCAACGTCAGTTGGCGCTCCCGCGCCGATTGTGTCTCGGCCAAGAAGATTCCCTCCTACGACTGGCGCCGCCCGCCTAGCGCGGCGCGAGTTCCTCCTCGCGGAAAGTGGCCAGCGGCAACGGCTCGTCCGGGCTCCGCCCTGGCTGGTAATCAAACAGCTTGCGCGCCTCGCCGCCGAGCGCGGCGAACATGGCCGTCAGCGGGATATCGGACGGGCAGTACGACTCGCACATGCCGCATGAGACGCACGACAGGCCCACGTGCGCGAGACGAGTGAGGTGGTACAGCATCACCTCGGTCGGCAGGCGCAGCGCGCCCCGGCGCCCCGCGCGGGAGAGGTACCGCTGGCCCTCGTGGTCAAACAGGGCCGTTTCGAAGGTGCACTCCCGGCAGTAGCAGAGCGGACACGCCCGCCGGCAGTTGAGGCAGCCGGTGCAGGCCGCCAGCGTCTCGGCCAGGGCCGCGAAGTTGCCCTCCTCGGCACGCCACTTGCCCAGCACGGCCGCGCGGGCGGCCTCCCGGGCGGAAATGACCGCCGCCAGAGCTTGCTCCCTGGCGGCCGCGGCCGCACCTGCACCTGCGACCGCGCCCGAACCCGCGCCCGAACCCGCCGGCGACGCTGTTACCTGCACGCCTTCCATGTCGCCGAGGGCCGCGACGAGCTTCGCGGCCTCCTCGTCGCCGGCAGGCGCCGTCAGGAGCAGCCCGTCCGCGGCCGGCACGCCGACCAGCCCGGCAACGATGCCGGGGCCCATCCCGGCGGGCTCCAGGCAAATGGCGCACGCGCTGCGCTCGCCGGGCTGCCCCGCAGCGTCCGCCGCCGCGAGGCGCGCACGCCAGGCGGCCTGATCCGGTCCGGCCGGCTGCTGCTGTGCATTGACGCCCGCGCCCTTGCCGGGGCCGGCCGCGCCGAGGCAGTCGATGCCGATGACCATCACGGCGTCAAGGCTGGCCTGCTTGAGCTTTGTTAGCTCCACCAGCGCCCGGTACTCGCAGGACCGCAGCACGGCGGCGATCTTGCCGGACGCCGGGCGGAATGTCAGCTCACCCAGCAGGTTTGCCAGGTTGTGCGGCATTATCGGGGCGCCGAAAAACGAATCGCCGCCGATCTGGGCCGGGTCGCGGACAAGGGTGGGAACGATAGTTGCGCTGCGCCGGCGAGGCACCACCGCGCCGGCGGCAAGCCCGCTCGCGAGCGCCGCCCGGACCAGGGCCCGCAGCACGTCCCCTTGAGGGGCGGTTTTGACCAGCCACGACCGGCGGTCCGTCGCCACAGCGGTCGCCGCGCTCATGCCGTCCACTCCCTGGCCAGCGGATTGGGTCCGAGCCGGGCCAGCGTCTCGGTCATCGTGGTGACGGTTTCGGCGAAAAGCCGGCCCTCGCTGGCGCTGATAAACCGGAACCAGACCCTCTCAGGCTCCAGGCCAAGCTGCGCGAGATAGCTCTGCACCACAGCCACGCGCCGCCTGGCCTTGTAGTTGCCGCTCACGTAGTGGCAATCGCCGCTGTGACAGCCGCCGATAAGCACGCCGTCCGCGCCCTCGAGAAGCGGCCGCAGGATGTAGAGCGGGTCGACCGCCCCGCTGCACATCACGCGGACCACCCGCACGTTGGGCGGGTACTGGATGCGCGACGTGCCGGCCAGGTCCGCGCCGGTATAGGTGCACCAGTTGCAGAGAAACGCGATGATCAGTGGTTCGTGCGGCGCGGCTGCAACCGCGGCCGCGATCCCCGGCTGTTCGGGGCTGGGGCTGGTCAGGGCGCTCATGGCCCGGCGACCTCCTTTTGGGTGACTGGCCCGGCGGCGTGGGCCGGCGCAATCTCCGCGCGGGGCCGCATGTCTGCCTCCTCCGCCTCGTAGCCCAGCACCGCCTCGAGCATCGCCGCGATTTGCCTCTTGGTGAAACCGTCTTGTTCGCAGGCCCCGCTCGGGCAGGCGGCGACGCAGGCACCGCAGCCCTGGCACAGGACCTGCAGCACCTTGGCCACACTGGTGTCCGGATCGAGAACCCGGGCATCGTAGGCGCAGACGTTGACGCAGACGCCGCATCCCCGGCACAGCCGCTCGCTCACCCGGGCCACGTTGCCCCGGCTTTCCAGCTTCTCCGAGGCGAGGATCGCGGCGGCCCGCACGCTGGCCGCTTCCGCCTGGGCCAGCGATTCGGCCAGCAGCTTGGGCCCGTGGGCCAGGCCGCACAGGAACACGCCGTCGGAGGCGAAGTCCACCGGACGCAGCTTCATATGCGCCTCCAGGAAGAACCCGTCCGCTGTGAGCGGCAGTTTGAATGCCTGCGTCAAGGCCTGATCGACATCCGGCACGACCGGCGGCGCGAGGACCAGCAGGTCCGGCCGCAACGTGAGCATCGCCCCGTCGAGAACCGGGTCGGGCGCCGTCAGGATAAGCCCGCCGTCGGGGCCTGCCTCCACGCGCGGCTTGGTTTCGGGCTCGTAGCGCACAAAGAGCACGCCGGCTTCCCTGGCCTCACGGTAGTAGCGCTCCTTGAATCCGTAGGTCCGGATGTCGCGGTAGAAAACATACACCTGCGCCGCGGGGTTGAGCGTCTTAATCCGCAGCGCGTTGCGGATCGCCTCGGAGCAGCACACGCGGCTGCAGTACGGCCGCGCCGGCTCGCGCGACCCGGCGCACTGGATCATGACTATCGTCTGCGCCGCAAGGGGCTGCCCGCCACGGACGGCGCGCGCCAACGTCTCGTCCAGCTCCATCTGCGTAACAACGGCGGGGTGCTGCCCGTAGAGGTAGGCCGCCGGCGGCAGGCCCGGCTGGGCGCCGGTCGCGACAACCGCAACGCCGTGCTCCAGCTCCTGCTCCGCCGGCCCTTGCGGTGTCGCCCGGCTGATCAGCGTACGGTAGTTGCCCACGTAGCCGACCGACGACCTGACCTGAGCCTGGGTGAATACCTGGATCAGGGGATGGGCGGTCACCTTTTCGATCAGACCGTAAAGGAACGCCTGGGGATCGCCGCCGTCCAGTGTGAAATGAATTCGGCGCAGGTTGCCGCCAAGCTCCGCTTCGCGCTCGACCAGGTAGACCTCAAAGCCCTGCTCGGCAATCGAAAGCGCCGCGGCAAGCCCGCTCGCCCCGCCGCCCACGACCAGCGCGCGGTGGTTGAGGTCAAAGAACGACGACTGCACCGGCTGGAGCAGGCGCGCCTTGGCGATGGCGGCCGCGACGAGATCCCGCGCCTTGGCCGTCGCCGCCCGCGGGGCGTCGCGGTGAACCCACGAGGACTGCTCGCGGATGTTGGCCATCTCGAACAGCGCGGGGTTGAGCCCCGCCTCGCGGATCGTCTCGCGGAACAGCGCTTCATGCGTACGCGGCGTACAGGAAGCCACGACCACGCGGTTGAGCTGGTGCTGGACGACGGCCGCCTTTATCCGCTCAATGCTGTCCTGGGCGCAGGTGTAGAGCATGCTTTCGGCCCAGACCACGCCGGGAAGGCCGGCCGCCCAGGCGGCGACGCCGTCCGAATCGATGACCGAGGCGATGTTGCGCCCGCACTTGCAGACAATCACCCCTACCCTCGGCGCCTCGCGGCTGACGTCGCGCTCCGGCGGAAACTCGCGACGCCGCACAAGCGTGCCCCGCGCCGCGGCAAGCAGGCGCGATGCGGCGGCGGCGGCCGCCGAGCCGTCAGTGACCGTCTCGGGAATATCCTTGGGCTCGCGGAAGGTGCCGCAGACGAACACCCCGGGCCTGCTGGTCGCGGGCGGGTTAAACTCGCTGGTGCGTACGAAGCCGTACTCGTTGAGCTGGACGCCGATGCGGCGCGCAGCCTCCATCGCCGTCGCCGGCGGGCGCAGCCCGACTGCCAGCACGACAAGGTCAAACTCCTCATCCACAACCGGCCCCGCCGGAGGATAATAGCGGATACGCGGGTTGCGGCTGGTCGGGGCCTCCTTGACACTGGAGACCATCGCCCGGACGTAGCGGACGCCGTTTTCCTGCTGGGCGCGCTCCACGTAGCGCTCGAACTCCTTGCCGAATGTACGCAGGTCCATATAGAAGACCGTCGCCTGGAGGCCGGGCACGTGCTCCTGGGCGATTACCGCCTCCTTGGCCGTGTACATGCAGCACACGGAGGAGCAGTACTCGACGCCGCAGGAAACTTCGCCCCGGGCGAAGAACCCGCCGCCCGGCCGGGCCAGCGCGGCCTGACGCTCCGCCTCGGTCGCCTGCCGCCCAGATGAGTCGCGCGAGCCGACACACTGGATGAAAGCTATCCGCCGCGGGTGACCGCCGTCCGACGGCCGGAGCAGCTCGCCACCGAACGGTCCCGACGCGGACAGCATCCTTTCAAACTCCATGCTGCTTACGACGTTGGGGTAGCGGCCGTACCCGAACTCCGGCCTCAGCGCGGCGTTGGCCGGCACCGCCCCGGCCGAAAGTACAACGGCCCCAACCTCGATCGTCTGGAACTCGTCGGCCTGCGTGTGGTCGATGCACTTGGGCAGGCACGCGGCCACGCACTGCATGCACTCGGAGCAGCCGCCGCAGGACATGCAGCGCTTCGCCTCGGCGACCGCCTGCTCCGGCGAGAGCGGCGCAAGCACCTCGTCGTACCTCGTGCGGCGCTCGGCCGGCGCGAGCCGGGTTTCGGCCGCCCGGCGCGCAATGGGCCGCCCGGCCAGGTCAACCGGCAGATGCTGGATCGAACGGGGATCGGCGACCAGCGTCCTGCCTGCCGCCAGGTCCTCGCCACGCAGATAGCGCGCGATGGACTCAGCCGCACGCCTGCCGGCGCCTGCCGCGTCGATGAGCATCGCCGGTCCGGTGACCGCGTCGCCCGCGGCGAAAACTCCCGGCCGCGACGTCGCCAGCGTGTACGGATCGGCCTCGATGGTCCCGCCCCTCCCGATCGCAAGGCCAAAGCCCTGCCCGCCCAGCCCCTTGGTGCCGGGGCTCTGGCTGGTGGCGAAAATCACGGCGTCCGCCTCGATGTCAAACTCGCTGCCGGCCACGGGCACAGGCCGGCGCCGGCCGCTCTGGTCCGGGGCGCCCAGCTCGTTGCGCACGCAGCGTAGGGCCTTGATGCGGCCGTCAGGGCCGGCGAGCACGGCCGCCGGGCTTACGAGGTAGCGGATCTCGATGCCCTCTTCCCCGGCCTCGACGATCTCCTCGGGCATCGCGGTCATCTCGGCGGCGGTGCGCCGGTACACCATCTCGACATGCTCCGCGCCCTGGCGCAAGGCCGTCCGCGCGGCGTCCACGGCGGTGTTGCCGCCGCCAACCACCAGCACGCGGCGGCCAAGGTCCGGCGCCGCGACCAGGCTGACCTGGCGCAGAAAATCGATCCCCTGCATTACCCCCGGCAGCTCCTCGCCGGGGACGCCGGCGGGCTGGGGCACATGGGCCCCGACGGCCAGCATCACGGCCTTGTATCCGCGCCCGAACAGGTCGTCGAGGCTAAAGTCGCGCCCCAAGGCCTGCTCGCAGCGGATCTCGACGCCGAGGCCGGTCACCAGCGCGATCTCGTGCTCGACGAGATGGCGCGGCAGGCGGTAGGCCGGGATCCCGACGCGCATCATCCCGCCCGGCACCGGCAAGGCCTCGAAGACCTCGGCCTTGATGCCGGCCCTGGCCAGGTGATAGGCGCAGGCCAGCCCGGCGGGACCGGAGCCGATGACGGCAACCTGCGGCGGAGCGGCCCCGTCGAGCGGGGAAACCTTGTCCGCCGCGGCGGTTTCGATATCCGGGTGGGCCGTGGCATACTCGCCGAGAAAGCGCTTGAGCCGGGCCACCGCCAACGGCTCGTCCAGCTCGCCGCGCTGGCAGGCCTGCTCGCACGGACGGTGGCAGACCGTCCCGCAGACAATCGGGAAAGGCAGGGCCTCGCGGATCAGCTCCCACGCCGCACCAAACTTGCCCGCCCCGGTCAGCGCCACGAACCCCTGTACGTTGACTCCCGACGGGCAGGCCAGACGGCACGGCGACGTGCCGCGCTTGTCGATGGCATAGGCGTTGGGGACGGCCTGCGGGTAAAGCTGATAGATCGCCTTGCGCGGCGCGAGCCCGACGTCAAAGGCGCTGGGCACCTCGACGGGGCAGGCCGCGGAGCAGTCGCCGCAGGCGGTGCACTTGGCGAGGTCGACCCCCCGCGCGCGCACCCGCATACGGGCCCGGAAATCACCGGGCCCGCCGGTCAGTTCCTCGAGCTCGGCGCCCGTCAGCACGCTGATGTCAAGGTGACGGCCGGCGTCGACCAGCTTGGGCGACATGATGCACATGGCGCAGTCGTTGGTCGGGAAGGTCTTGTCAAGGCGCGACATCACCCCGCCGATCGCCGGCGAGCTGTCCGCCAGCACAACGGAGAAGCCCGCCCCGGCCAGGTCCAGCGCCGCCTGCATGCCGCTGATCCCGGCCCCGACGACGAGCACGCGCCCGGAGGGCCCGGTTGCTTCCTCCGGCCCGGACGCCTCAGGCACAGACGGTTTCGCCCCTATTGGCTCTACTTGAGACAAATCCACACCTTGAGACAAATCCACACCTCCCAGCCGCCTGCCCGCCTAGGCCACAAGGCCCAGCGATCTGAGCAGCGGCGCGGGATCGATTAGGTGCTTTCGCAGCCAGCCGCCCAGCCCGGGCAGATCCAGGGCCAGGGCGACAAGCTCGCTGAAGTAGAAAGACGGCAGCCGCGTCCCGCGCGGCTGGCGCATCTCGATATTGGTCTGGCAGAGAGGGCAGGCCGTCACGAGGGCCATCGCCCCGGCCTCGCCCGCCGCGTCCGCGATCCGGCCGACCATGGTCCGCACCAGGTCGCCGCGGGTCAGGCTGAGGTTGCCGCCGCAGCAATCCGTATGGGACGACCAGCTGACCGGCGTCGCACCGAGCCGGCCCAGAATCGTCTCCAGCGCCGCGGGAAACTCGGGGTGCCCGAAACCGGTGGCCTCCGGCGGCCGGGCCAGCAGGCAACCGTAGTACGGCGCCAGGCGCAGGCCGGCCAGCGGCCGGGGCGGCTGCCAGCCCAGCGGCAGCGCGGCAAGCGCGCGCTCGATCACGGTCAGCGGCGAGAGCACCTTGGACTGACCCGTCAGGGGGCGGCCCACGACGGCCTCGACGTTCGCGCGCACCTTTGCGTCCGCGCCGATCTCGCGCCTGGCGACGGCCAAGCGGTTGAAACACGCGGCGCACGGGACGATCACGTCTTGCCCCTGCTCCTCGGCCAGGGCGAGCACGCGGGCCGGCAGGGCGAGCGACAGCAGGTGGTCGTAGCTGTGTCCGGAGCTGGCGCCGCAGCAATTCCAGCCGTGCAGTTCCTCGGCCTCGACGCCCAGGGCGCCGAGCGCCGCGCGGGTTGAAGCGTCATACTCGCGCGCCGTCGCCTCCAGAGAGCAGCCGGGGTAGTAAGCGTACTTCATCGCGCTAGGCCTCCCGCCGCGGCGCCCGGCCCGGAATTGCCCCGGCCGTGAAGGTTGCCCCGCCGCCGCCCGACGATGGCCGCGCGTTCGAACATCGCCGCGACCTCATGCCGCTCCGGCCTCATCTTGGGCACCAGCGGCATCTTGCCGCGGGCAAGCATTCGCAGGCCGTCGGCGAGGTCGGAGAACAGGTCGCCGGACAGCACCTTGTACAGGCCCATCAGCGTCAGCTCGTGCATCCGGCCCATGCGCCGCACGCCGGTCAGGAACAGCCGGTGAAACAGCACCGTACGGCGGATCCCGGCGGGTGCGGCGGCTGCGCGAGCCCTGCGCATGTCTTGCGCGGCACGCGGGTGGGCCCGCCCGGTCTGAGCCGGGGCCCGCACCGGGTTGAACGACCAGCTCTTGAGGGTATCCATGACAGCCCCGATGTCGATCCCGTTGGGGCAACGAAGGGCGCACGTGGCACATCCCGTGCAGGTCCAAATCGCGCCGGAGGCCATCAACTCATCCAGCAGGCCGTACTGCGCGAGCCGCACGACCTGGTTGGGCGCATGGTCCATGAACTCGACCGCCGGGCACCCCGAACTGCACTTGTGGCAGTGGTAGCAGCGCCCCAGGGGCTGGCGCGAGGCAGCGGCCAGCCTGGGCAGCAGCCCGCCGTCTATCTCGCGCGCCTGTCCGCCTGCCAGGGCGATCGCGCTTTGGGCCACGTCAGGAGCCCTCCACCAGGGCGTCGACCATCTTGAGCAGCTGGTCGCGCGAGGTGTTGCGCAGCACCGTGGCTCCGTTGGGGCACGCCGCGGCGCAGGCGCCGCAGCCCTGGCACAGAACCTCGTTTACCCGCGCCACGCGGAAAACCTCATCGAGCTCCCTCGCGCCGTAGGCGCATGCCCCGACGCACAGCCCGCATGCCTTGCACAGGTCGCCGATCACGTCCACAACCGTGGGAGGATGCTCGAGCATCTCGCCTGAGAACAGGGCCAGGACCTTGCTCGCCGCCGAGCCGGCCTGCGCCACGGCCTCCGGGATATCCTTGGGAGCCTGGGCCGCGCCGGTCAAGTACACGCCGCGGGTCAGGCTCTCCACCGGCCGCAGTTTGGGATGCGCCTCGCTGAAGAAACCGTACGCATCGGTGCCCACCTTGAGCAGCTGCGCCAGCTGGCGGGCGTCAGACCGCGGCACGATCGCGGTCGCCAGCACGACCATGTCGGCGGCGATCTCGACCCGCTTGCCGCTGAGGGTATCCTCACCCCAGACCATCAGCTTGCCGTCCTCGGGGAAGACCCGGGATACGCGCCCCCGCAGGTACAGTAGGCCGTCTTCCTCCACGCCCTGCTGGATAAACTCCTCGTAGCCCTTGCCCCCGGCGCGGATATCCATGTAGAAAAGGTAAGCCTGTCCGTCGTGCACCTTGTGCCGGTACAGGCGGGCGTGCTTGGCCGAGTACATGCAGCAGATCTTGGAGCAATACGGCATGCCCTTTTCCTGATCGCGCGAGCCCACGCACTGGATGAAAACGACCTGCTTGGGGGTCTTGCCGTCCGAGGGGCGCCGGACCTCGCCGCCCGTCGGGCCCGAGGCCGAGAGCAGCCGTTCGAACTGCAACCCGTCGAGCACATCGGGATAGGCCCCGTACCCGTATTCCCCGACCCGCGCCTTGTCGAAAAGGTCGTACCCTGTGGCGACGACGATCGCCCCGACGTTAAGCGTGAGCTCCTCGGGCTCCTGATTCCAGCGGATGGCCCCGGTCGGGCAGAACCGTTCGCATATCTTGCACTTGCCCGTGGCGTAATAGATACACGACTTGCGGTCGATCCACGGGCGGTACGGCACGGCCTGCGGAAACGCCACCGAGATCGCCTTGCGCTGGCCGAGGCCCCGGTCAAACTCGCTCGGCACCTGCTTGGGGCAGCGGTTCATGCATTCCATGCAGCCCGTGCAAACCGACCAGTCCACGTCGGTGGGGTTGCGGCGCACCTTGACGGTGAAATTGCCCACATACCCATCAACCGCGGTCACCTCGCTGTGCGTGAGCAGGGTGATCCGCGGGTGCCGGCCGACCTCGGCGGTCTTGGGGGTCAGGATGCACGACGAGCAGTCAAGCGTCGGAAAGGTCTCCGAGAGCTGGGCCATGCGTCCGCCGATATGCGGCTCGCGCTCGACCAGCACGACCTCGTGGCCTGCCTCGGCGATCTCCAGCGCCGTCTGCATCCCGCTGATCCCGGCCCCGATGACCAGGGCCTGTTTGCGGACCGCGAACCTTATCGGGTCCAACGCTCGGTCACCTCGCACCTTCTCAACCAATGATCTGGTGACAGCGATCGCCTTGGCGGTGGCGGCGATGCGGTCGGAATGCACCCAGCTGCACTGCTCCCGGATATTGGCGCACTCGCAGAGATAGCTGTTGAGCCCCGAGGATGCGCACAGCCGGCGGAACGTCGTCTCGTGCATGTTGGGCGAGCAGGCGGCGACGACGACGCCGTCGAGGCCATGGGACGCGATCGCCTCGGCGATCTTGCGCTGACCGGGCTCGGAGCACATGTACTTGTAGTCCTCGGCCCAGACCACGCCCGGCATGCCCATGGCCACTTCGGACACGGCGGCGACATCAACGTTGGTGGCGATGTTTAGCCCGCAATGGCAGACGAAAACCCCGACGCGGTCCACCGTTCTCATCTCAGGCCCCCGCGACCACAGCCGGCGCCGCGGCCGCGAAACGGCCCAGCACCGGGCCTGGGTCAACGCGATGCTCACCGTCATGCCAGGGACGGTCCCACGCGCCCAGGGCCATCGCCGTGAGCTGGGTGAAGTACGCCACGGGGATCGTCTGGAATTCGTAGTCCTCGGCCTGGAGCGCCGCCTGCTGCTCGTCAAGGTTGAAAAAGCACAGCGGGCAGCTGGTCACGACTATCTCCGCACCCGCGCGGACCGCGGCACGCAGAATGTCGCCCGACGCCCGCCGGGCGGCCGGCGGCCGCGACACGCTCAGATACGCGCCGCAGCATTCGCTGCGGTGCGAGAACTCGACCACGTCGGCCCCCAGCGCGCGCAGGTGGTCCTCGAGGATGCTCGGTTTCTCCGGGTCGTCGAATGCGAGCTCTTTTTCCGGCCGCAACAGCATGCAGCCGTAGTAAGCTGCGACGCGCAGCCCGGTCAGCGGGCGGGTGACCTTGCCGGCGAGAGCGGCGGGCTCGACCTCCCGGCG
>JAUYEG010000082.1 GCA_030691505.1 Bacillota bacterium
GATCGTCCTCTTCCGCGACGGCAGGGCGATTATCTTCGGCACCACGGACGAAAACACCGCAAAGGGCGTGTACGTCAGGTACGTGGGCGGGTAGCCGGGGCAGACTTACTCTCGCTCCTGTAAGCCCCCCAAGACCAACAAGGCCACCGGGACCCACACCAAACGCTCCTGCCCTTTCTGGGCCTGTTTTGGCCTGTCCAGTTCCGCCCGTAGGCGGCCTTTTCGAGGAAAACTGGGGCGGGAGGTTGTCGCCCGGCAGCGGCGAAGCTGACGGTACCGGATACGCCCCGGCTGCTCGCCGGAAACGCCGCGCCGGCCCACGAGGTACCCCTGCGGGCCTCGATACCCCACCGGAGGGAGTCCTGATAATGCGTTACCGCAGCTTCGGCAAGGTTGGCTGGCAACCTTCGGCGCTCGGTTTCGGCTGCATGCGCCTGCCGATCAAAAATGAAGACACCAAACAGATCGACGAGCCCGAGGCAACCCGGATGGTCAGGTACGCAATCGATCACGGCGTCAACTACGTTGACACGGCATACGGCTACCATGGCGGGCAGAGCGAGGTATTCCTTGGGCGGGCGCTGGCCGGCGGATACCGCGAAAGGGTCCGCGTGGCCACCAAGCTGCCGATGTGGCTGCTCAAAGAGCCCGGTGACATGGACCGGTGCTTCGCGGAGCAGCGCGAGCGCCTCCAGATTGACCATATTGACCTGTACCTGCTCCACGGGCTGGACGGCCCGCGCTGGGAGCTCGCCCGCAAGCTCGGCGTGCCGGAGTGGGCGGAGCGGCAGAAAAAGGCGGGACACCTAGGCCATCTCGGGTTTTCGTTTCACGCCCGCCTGGAGACGTTCAAGGACATCGTGACGGGCTACGACGGATGGGAGTTTTGCCAGATCCAGTACAACTACATGGACACCGAGTACCAGGCCGGAACGGAGGGGCTCCAGTTTGCGGCCCAGAGGGGCCTTGGCGTCGTGGTCATGGAGCCGCTGCGCGGGGGACTGCTGGCCGCGCCGCCGCCGGCGGCGGTGGCCGAGGTGTTCGAGCGTTCGCCGGCGAGGCGCACCCCCGCGGACCGGGCCCTGCAGTGGCTGTGGAATCAGCCCGAGGTCTCGGTCGTGCTCAGCGGGATGAGCGCGATGCAGCATGTGACGGAAAACGTGGACAGCGCGGGCCGCAGCGGTGTCGGGTCGCTTAGCGCGGCGGAGATCGCGGTCGTTGACGCCGCCCGCGCCGCATACAACAGTCTCGCCAGGGTCGACTGCACCGGCTGCGAGTACTGCCTGCCCTGCCCGCAGGGGATCAACATCCCGCGTCACCTCGGGGCGCTCAACGAGGCGGCCATGTACGGGGTGCTCGCACGCTACCGCCGCATGTACAGCCGTATTCCCGAGGACCAGCGGCCCGGGGCGTGCCAGGCCTGCGCCGAGTGCGAGGCCAAATGCCCGCAGGGCCTGCCGATACGCGACCTGTTGGCTGAGGCCCACCGGACGTTTGGCGACGAGGCAAAGCCGGGCGCCGAGTAGGCCGGCACCCGCCACCGGGCGCACTGAAGGTCGCGTCGGCCACCGGACCGGCCATCCAACGAAGGTGAAAGGGTGGATGCGCAGATGGACATCGGCCCCGAGACAAAGGTGGGTGTGCTGACCGAGCGTTACCCTTTCCTGGTTGAGGTGATCGCGCGCCAGGCTCCCGGCCTCGGCAAACTGCGCAACCCCTTGCTCCGCCGGACCTTCGGACGCCTCGCGACACTGGCCGACGCGGCTAAGCTCGGCGGGATTGACGAGCGGGCGCTCGTCGAGGCGGTCGTGGAGGCAGTACGCAACCACGCGGGACCAGACGCCCCCGGAGCCGCGCCGCGCGCCGCCGAGGCGGCCGGGGCGGCCGGGGCCGTCCAGGCCGCCCAACCCGGAACCGGGGATCGTGCATACCGCGTCGGCGAACTCAAGGGCATCCTGCGTGAGCTGCATGCCGGCCACGAGCCGGAGGCGCTCGCGGAGCGCTTCGAGGCGCTGCTCAAGGACGTCGGAGCGACCGAGATCGCCGAGGCCGAGCAGCAACTCGTGGCGGAGGGGCTGCCCGAGGAGGAAATCAAGCTGCTATGTGACGTCCACGCGGCGGTATTCCGCCGCCAGCCCGGGCAGAAAGTGCAGCCAGCGGACCTGCCCGCGGGGCACCCGCTAGAGGCGCTGCGCCGGGAAAACGAGGCCCTGATCGCGCTCGCCGGCGAGCTTCGCGGGATCCTCGCTGAACTGGGCCCGCACCCGGGCCGCGCGGCATTTGAGGAGCGGCGGGCGGACCTCGAAGCCGCCCTGAGCGGGTTGGCGCGCACCGAGCAGCACTATCTGAGCAAAGAGTACCGGCTGTTCCCAATCCTTGAGCGGCACGGAGCCGAGGCGCCGCCCAAGGTCATGTGGGCCGTGCACGACGACATCCGGGCCCTGCTCAAGAGGGCTATCGCGGCGGTGGCGGCCGGCGACCTCGATGCTCTGGCCGGGGCCGCCCTGGAGCTTGCCCGTCAGGTTGAGGAGATGGCCTTCAAGGAGGAACAGATCCTCTTTCCCCTGTGCCTTGACCTCTTCGCGGAGGAGGACTGGTCGGCTCTCGCGGCCGGCGAGCGGCCGGGTGGCTCTGCCCAAGCCAGCGGGGCCGGAGCCAGTCACGCTGGGAGGGCCGGTCAGGACCTGCTGCCGCTGCACACGGGCCATCTAACGGTGGAGCAGCTCAACCTGCTGTTTGACCACCTGCCGGTTGACCTCACCGTCGTTGACGAAGAGGACCGGGTGCTCTTTTACTCCGAGGGCAGGCGCGTCTTCCCGCGCGCCCCGGAGATCATCGGCCGAAAGGTGCAGAACTGCCACCCCCCCGCCAGCGTCCACGTGGTGGAGAGAATCCTGGCCTCGTTCAAGGCCGGGGAGCGGGATGTGGCGGAGTTTTGGCTCGAGTACCGCGGCAGGTTCGTGCACATTCGCTACATGGCCTTGCGCGACGACGCCGGCTCCTACCGCGGGGTGCTTGAGGTGGTGCAGGACGCAACGGATGTGCGCGGGCTCAGCGGCCAGCGGCGCCTCCTGGACTGGTAGGGTTTCGACCGGAGAGGCCGGGGTTCTCGCGCCTACTACGAAAATGATGCGACGCGTGGGCCGCCCGTTCCTCGCGCCCGGCGTATGCGGGGTCGTATTGACCTCCAGCCGAACGAACAGTCGGAAAACCGCCGGCAGGAGAACAGATCTCTAAGCGTATTGATCAAATCCCGCCCAATAGAGGCTCCACTGATCGCCTACCGACAGGTTTGGCGGAAACCAGTCGGCTGATTAACAATAGCTCTGGGCTTCTGATATCCACACGCCACATCTGACGACACCAACGAGTGCGAGGGTTCGAGTGTCGCATGCGATTTTCATCCTTCGTGGTGCCACTGGGGGCATGGGTGCCTGTGAGAATAGCGCGGTCAGAAGTCGAGCGCCTGGCCTGGGGGCTACGGCGAGAGGAAGAAAAGCCAGAACAGCATGCCCAGCGAGATGAGGGACAGCCCGAGCGGCACCAGCGCAACCAGGCGGGAGCGCGGTGAGTCGATCGCCGCGGCCAGCCCGGCGGCCGTGCCTAGTTGCGCCCCGGCCAGGGCTATGTCGAGGCCCGGGAAGATCTGAAACTGGCCGGTCCACGTCCCGGTCAGAGTGACTGCCCCGACGAGCCCGCCGGTCCACGCGAGGAGGCCAAGGACCAGCCCGGCGCTCACCCCCCTGCGGCTGGGCCGCAGCGATGAGGGTGGCCGCCGGGTCCTCCCGGTCCGCACGGCGCATTCACCTTGGGTTTTGTCTTCGCCCTCGCGCTTGCCTTCATCAACTTCATCGTGCGCCGTCTCCAGGCGTGCCGCCCGGCGTTGCGCCGACCACTCGTGCAAGGCCCGCGTGCCGGCGAAGGCCAGCGCCGTTGAGAGCAATGGGACGGGGCGTCCGGCGATGGGCAGCCCGGTCAGTGCCAGCAGCCAGAGGGTGCATCCAACCAGAAGCATCCCCCGCCGGTCGCCTCGCAGGATGAAAGACATCAGCCCCGCAGCCGCGGCGGGTATTCCCCACCACGACGCCATGACCGGGGAGACCAAAGCCACCAGGCCGACGGTCGCCAGGAACAAGCCCCAGGCTCCGCCGCGCCGCCGCCGGCTCTCCTCTCCGCCTGGAGCACGGACGTCCACGCCGCTTGGACGACGGCTGTCAGCGCCGCCTCTGCCCACCTGCCCGGCCGATGGCCGTTCGGGAGCGCCCGCCGAGCACATCCCCTTTCCGCGCGACCACGCCCGCCTATCCTGGACCGAAGTCCTCCGCCAACAACCGTCTTACCTGCCCTCGCCCGGCTCCGCGACCGCCACGGACAGGGGCCACACGGCGCGGGAGTGCAGGAACACAAGCCGGACCTGGCTCACTCCGCCGCCGAGAATCTCGCGCACGGCCCGCACATACATGCCTATCTGGGCCGTGTATGCAGCCGCCCGCCCCGGCACTTGGCCCGGCCCGACGCGATCGGTCTTGAAGTCGAGCAGCGCCCAGCCGTCGGGCGTCTCTACCAGGCAATCCAGAATCCCTTGCACGAGTATCATTTCCCCGCTCAGCCCGTCTTGCGCCCGACCGCCGCGGGCGGCAGCCGCATCGCCCGCCGCCGGGTCGATCTCGATGCCGCACAGAGCCTCGGCCGCCGGAAGCGCCAGGGTAAACGGCACCTCGCGGCGCACGGCGTCCGGCCGGGAAAGCAGCGTCCTGCCCTCGCTGGTCTCAAAGAACCATGCCAGCGACTCAAGGTCGACGCTGCCGGCATCTTCCGGGCTCAGCAGCGACGCCCGCTGCATCGCCGAAACCTGCTCGCGCAGGCCAGCCAGGTCCACCGGGCGCCGCAGGTTGAGATGCTGCAGCACGAGATGCGTCAGCACGCCGCGCCGCGATGCGGCCGTCCGGGGCGAGGCGCCCCACGCGGAGAAATCCGGCCCGGACCAGGGGCCTGCGTCTTCACCTGCCACGGGCCTGCGCCCGTCGGGCAGCGGCTGGCCCCCTGGCGGCGGCGGCAAGCCCCACGCGAGCTGCACGACCGGGTCCGCGTCGCTGTCGGCTGCGAAGCGCACCTGCTCTGCTCGCAGCTCAGACGCGTACAGCTTGGCGTGCGCCAGAGACCGCGCCGCCGCAGCGTACTCCCAGGTCAGGCGGGCATCCAGGGCCCGGGCCAGATCGGGGGCCACCGGCCCTCCCAGCGGCCGCAGCGCCCGGATCCGCTGCCAGTCCTCAGGCGTCAGCGAAGGGTTATCCGGGGCCCTCGACGGTGACGTTGATGCCGCCTGCCCGGCGGTGACCAGGGTGACCAGCCAGCGCGACGGGTCGCCGGCAAATACGCCCGGCTCAACCTCATCCGACGACCCCGCCGCCTGGCGGGCCCCGGCCTCACCCGCGGTGTCCACAATGATGGCGCCATCGGCGTGCCGGGCGACCGCGCGGCAGATCCAGTCAAGATAGGTGGAGGCCGTGACGACCGCAGCCTCCGGCAGCTCTGCTGCTTGCGTGGCGTCCCGCGGCTGCCCGTCGGGGGCTGACGCGCTCCCGCCGCCGGCGGCCGTGGCCGCCCAGGCCGCAAGGCGGCTCTTGAGGCCACGCACGGAGCCGCTGAGCACCATCCGCTCCCTGGCCCGGGTCATCGCCACGTAGAGGACGCGCATTTCCTCGGCCAGGTCCTCGCGCCCGAGTATCCAGTCGACGATGTGCCAGGCAAGCGTAGGGTGCTTGATGCCCAGCTCCCGGTCGGCGAGGATCGGACCAAACCCGAGCTCGCGGTGCCAGAGCACGTCCCGGCGCCCCCCGGGGTGCCGCATCTGGCGGCCGAGGTCGGGCAGGAAGACAACCGGAAACTCCAGGCCCTTGCTCTTGTGGATACTCGTCAGCAGCACCGCATCGTGCCCGCCCCAGTCGGATTTGGCACCGAGGTCCGATTCTGTCTCATGGAGGCGGTGGACAAACCGCAAGAAACGGGGAAGGCCCTGCTTGGCGAAACGGTCGAACTCGCGCGCCCGCTCGTACAGCGCAAGAAGATTGGCCTGGCGTTGGGCGCCGCCCGGCAGGCCGCCGCAGAAAGCAAGGTAGTCTGTCTCCTGAAACAGGCGCCAGACCAGGTCGCCAAGCGGTCCGCGCCGGGCCGCCGTGCGCCACTCGTCGAGCCGCGCAAGGAACCGGCGCAGCGCAGACGCGGGGCTGTCGTCCGCGACGCCTTGGTCACGGCAGCCGGCGGCCTCATCCCCAGCCGGACTCCGACTGTCCACCGAGGCCAGCACCGCGTCATAGAGATCGCCCCTCCCCCCAGAGAGACGGACCGCGGCGAGAGCGGGCTCGTCGAGGCCCACGAGCGGGGATCGCAGCACCGCCGCCAGAGGGATGTCCTGCCGGGGGTTATCGATCACCTCAAGCAGGGAGAGCATGGTTTCGACCTCGATGGCGGCAAAGTAGCCGGTGGAAAGCTCGGCCCGGACGGGGATGCCGCGCCGGGCGAAGACCTCCAGGTAGCGGCTGGCCCGGCCCCGGATCGCGCGCATCAGCACGGCGACGTCGCCGAAGGATACGGGCCGGTGGGCTTTGCGGCTCTTGTCGTATACCTGGAATCCGGCGGCGCCGCCCGGATGCCCCACCATGGCCAGGATTCGCGCGGCCACATGCTCGGCTTCGCGTTCGATTTCGCTGAGTTGCGGCTCGTTCTCGTCTCCCTCGCTTCCGGCGGCCCCCTCGCCGGCCGCGGCGCCGCCGCCGCGCTCCAGCACGTAGATCTCCACGGGGGCGTCGCGATCCGGAGAGCCCTCGTAATCGGCGGAGCCGGCCTCCAAGAAGGCGGCCCGGTCGTAGTCGATTTCCGCCGTGCGCATGGTCATGATCTGCCGGAACACGAAGTTGGCCGCATCGAGGATGGTCCTCCGGCTGCGGAAGTTGCGCGTCAGCCCGACCAGGCGGCCCCTGCCGGGCTGCCTGCCGTAGTCCACCCGCAGCTCGCGGAAGTAAGCCGGGTTGGTTCCCCGGAAACGGTAGATGCTCTGCTTGTCGTCGCCGATGCAAAAAAGGTTGCCCCGGGATACCAGCTCGAGGATCTCGCGCTGGGCATCGTTGATGTCCTGGTACTCGTCGACCAGGACCTCGTCGTAGCGCTCCTGCAGCTCGCGGGCAAGGGCCGACGGCACAGGGCCGTCCGCATCCGGCGGCTGCCCGGCAGGGCCGCGCTCGCGCAGCAGCGCCAGTGTGTAGTGCTCGAAGTCCCCGAAGTCCAGCATGCCGCGCGCCACGCGCTCCCGGCGGGCGTTCTCGTCGAGGCCGCACACGAGGCCGGCCAGCGCGGCGATTGGAGCACGGCACTGGCGCAGCTCGGCCACAATCTCGTCCTCGGGCCGCCCGAGGAACAGGTCCAGCATGCCCTGCGCCGTCTTGCGCGCCCGCTCCCGGGCGTCGCGCACCACGGCGCGTCTATCCTCCGCCACGCCCCGCGCCGCGGGCAGTCTGGGCCAGTCGAGCAGCAACTCCGCCGCAGAGGCGCAGAACGCGGCCCATTCGCCGCCGTGCCGCCCCGCCTCCGGCAGCCTGCCGCCCGGGGCCGCCCCCAGGGTTTCGGCGAAGCTGCCCAGCCTCGCGAGGTCCTCGCCCAGGCATCCCGCGTAGACCAGCGGCCCGCCCGGTGCGGCGCACAGGTCGATCGCGTCGCGAAGAGAGGCAATGGCCAACTGGAGGCGGCTTGACAGCATGGACCGCAGCGAATCTCCCCATGGCGTTTCGAGCAGCGGCTGCGCTTCAGGGATGGCGAAGGCATCCGCCGACCGCGCCAGCCACGCCCGCAGGTCCGGGAGCCCGCGGACGAACGAGTGAAGGTCGAGAACGAGCCGGCGCAGCGGTTCATCGCCGCGGTCGTCGCCGTAGCGGTCCACGAGGTCCAAAAACGCCTGGTCCTCGTGTTCGTAACGGTCCTCGAACAGGTCATCCAGAACTTCCAGGCGGAGAAGCTCGGCCTCGTGTTCGTCGAGAACCCGCATCGCCGGGTCGAGGCCGAGGCGGTGGAAGTTCTCGCGTACCAGGGCAAGACACCAGGAGTGGAGGGTCGAGATGTGGGCGCGGGGCAGGAGAGCCAGCTGCCCGGCAAGCCAGGCATCGTCGGGGGCCGCGAGCGCCCGCTTAAGCAGGGCCTGGTTGACGCGCTCGCGCATTTCCGCGGCGGCGGCGTCCGTGAAGGTTACCACCAGCAGGCGATCGATGCTGGTGCCAGTCGCGGGGTCAACGATGTTGCGGATGACCCGCTCGACGAGGACTGCCGTCTTGCCGGTCCCCGCCGAGGCTGAAACCAGCACGTTGCACCCTCGCGTCCCCATCGCCTCAAGCTGCCGGGCCGTCCAGCCTGCCCTACGCTCGGGAGTTGCGGTCAACTGCTCTCCCCTCCCCCGCCGGCGACGGCCTCGATGTGCCTCCAGACCTCGGCCTTGTCAAGACCGGGCAGTTCACGGTAGCGGTTGTCGGGGAGCTGCGGGTCGAAGAGGCACAGGGCATGGAAATCGCAGTAGGCGCACGCTGTGTCCGTCCCGCTCCGCCACGGACGCGGCTCAACCTCGCCGGCGGAGATGCGGTCCGCGAACGCGGCGGCCTGGGCCCGCGCGAAACTGACGAGCATTCGGATCTGCGCGGCGGACAGGGCCAGATTGGCCTGCACCGTGCCCGCGCGGGTGATGCGAAAGGAAAAGAGCCTCGTCTCCTCTTCGTTTTCAACCTCAGCGTCCATCAAGCGTATGACCTCGGGGTCGTCCAGCACCAGTCCCCCGGGCCGCCGGGCCTCGATCTGCCGCCGTTCGGCCTCCTCGGGCGAGCATCCGGTTTCGAGGCGCACCAGTGGATCGCGCACCGGAAACAGGAAAGCCCCGGCGATTTCGAGGGGAGGCCCGTCCTCCGCGAACATCCCCGGCACAAACTCGACCGCCGCCGCCAGGTACAGGAGCAACTGCGTGCTGAGGCCGCAAACCGCGTCCGCCAGCCGGAACGACGTCGACCCGCTCTTGTAGTCCACGATGCGCAGCAGGCGGCGCCCGTCCTGTTGAGCCAGGTCGATCCTGTCGATCATCCCCCGTACTTCCAGGCCCGGCAGCGTCAACGCCGGCTGCTGGCTTCCCGGCAGCCCGAAGCCCATCTCGACCGCGACGGTCTGGAACCTGCTGCGCCGGGCGTGCGCCTGGAGCCACCGGACGGTCCGCCGCATCGTCCGGGATAGGATGCGGCTCAGGTAGCGGTAGCGCCCCGAACTCAGCAGCACCTCGCTCTGGAGCCGGGGAACCATCTGACCCAGGACCGCATCCAGGAGTTGCTCGACCTGCCCCTGCGTGGCATGAGCGAAATCAAGCCCGGCGCGCGCCAACTCGCCGTAGAAGGCCTGCAGCACCGCGTGAAAGAAACTCCCCAGCTCAGGGGCCTGGACTTGCTGCCGCGGACGCGGCGCCAGCCGCAGGCCGTCCGCGGCGAAGTGGGCGAACGGGCATCCCGCAAAGCGCTCGAGCCGTGTTGCGCTCCCGCGCACCGGCGAGCCGAACAGCTTCCGGGCAACCTGACCGGGCAGTTGCGCCGAGGCGTTTGTCCACCCCAGCCCGGACAGCGGCCGGCGGACCGCCGTGCGCCGCGCCGGGTCCGAAACGAGCCAGTCGTAAAGCGTCCTCCACTCCGTGGCAATCGGATACCCCGCCCTGGCCAGCGACAGCGCCCGGGCGACGTGCTCGGCGGCCTGCGGAAGGCTGTCGGGCATGGCGGGCGGCGACGATGGCGGACAGACGCCGGCGGCTTGCTCCACAAGGTCCGGGAACAGAACCTTGAGCCGTGCCACCGCCGGTGACGGCCCGCGGGCACCGCCCTCGCCCTGGCCGGCCGTTCGCGGCCAGCTGATCCACAAGTGGTCGGCGGCCCGCGTCAGCGCGATGTACATGAGGTACTCCTGGTGGAGTGTCCGCTCGCGCGCGGTGGGGGCGAGCTGCAGGCCGTGGCCCGCGAGACGGTCGCGCTCGCGGTCGGTGAAAATAAGGTCCTCGGAAGGAGCGCCGGGAAGCGATCCCTGGCAAGCGCCCAGCACAAAGGCCGCCTTGATGTCGGGCTGGCGGCTGCGCTCCACCGTGCCGCAAAGAACCTGGTCCAGGCTCGGCGGCACCAGGCCGAGGGTGAGCGACTCAAGTCCGGCCTCCAGCACGGCGGAGAACTCGTCCAGGCGCAGCCCAAGCTCGCCCAGCCCGGCGTAGAGCTGCTCCAGAAGGGCTACGATGCGCCGCCAGACCTGCCGGTGTTCCTCTGCCTGGTCGCGCAGCCCTCGCGCGTTGGCTTCGCTGTGCCAGGCCTGGAGCGTCCCGTCAACTCCGCTTGAGGCAAGCAATCCCCAGAGTAACCGGACAAGCAGGGTCGCCGGCACACGCGCCTGCAGGGCTCGCTGAGTTTCCTGGCAGAAAAGGTCCAGGGCCGCGGCAACCCGGCGGCGCGCCGCGTCAATCAGCTCAAGCAGGCGCTGATCGCCCTCGCCGGCCGCGCCGGCAGCCCGCGGCCAAAACCGCCAGGGATCCGGGTCAACCCACCGCGAGCCGCGTATCCCGTGTGCCAGTACGTAGTTCTCCAGCAAATCGACGTCCGCCCGGTCAAGCGGGCCGAGGTCGGTCTTGAGCCACCGGAAGACCGCATCGGGAGCCCACCGCGTCAGGACCACCTCGACCGCCGACCGCAGGAACTCAACTACCGGGTGGTACGGCGCCGGACGGCGGCGGTCGATGAAGCACGGGATGCGGTGCTGGGCGAAGACCGTGCGCAAGAGGTCATGGTACGACTCCATCTCGGGAACCAGGACGGAGATGTCGCGCCACTGGTAGCCCTCCTCGCGGCACAGCCTGAGGATCTCCGACGCCGCCGCCTCGGCCTCGGCGCGCTGGTCGGCAGCCGCCACGAGGCGGATGCGGTCGGCAGCCGTCCCGGCTGGCCCGCCAACACCCGGTACGTGGACGATGGAGGCGGAGCGGCCGCCCGGCGAAAAAGCCTCAGGGCGTTCCCAGTGCCGCTCCAGGTGGGTCAGCACGCCGCCCGCCCGAAACCGGACGGGCTGGGAGGGCACCGGCAGCGTGAGCGGCTCGAGGATTCTGACACGCCTCTGGGAAGCAACGGTGAGCAGCTCGTGGTAGGTCTTGAGCGTTGGAGCGAACAGCCCCCTGAGGCTCTCCGCCGCCGGCGCGCGGCGGATGCCCTGGACCAGACGCGGATCGAGGCAGAGGGCCACGCGCACCTCCGCAGCCGCCCCCATCACGCCGCCGAGCAGGAGGTATTCCTGGGGTGTGAAACCGGCGAACCCGTCGACCCACACCCTGGCCCCGCGCAGCAGCTCGCAGTTGGCCAGGCGGTCGGCCGCCAGGTTGAGCGGGTCCTGGGGGTCGAGATAGACGTCCGCGAGCCTCTCGCGGTAGTCGCGCAGCAGCAGGGCAAGATCGTGCAGCTTGCCTGCCAGCACCGTGTCGCCCTCGCCGGCCTCCCGCATCCGGTCAAGCTGCGCGAGCAGGGCGGCCTCGTCGAGGCGCTGCATGGCCAGCTCGTCCAGCGTCCGGGCAAGGCGGCCGGGGAATCCCCTCCGCCCGGCGGACCCACGGAACACCTGGAGCTCTTCGCTCCGCTGGCGCCCGGCGACCAGCGATGCCAACAGCATGTGCCGCCCAAGGTCGTCAAGGACCGGCATCCCGCTGGAGCCGGCTTCCGCGAGCACCCGGACGGCCAGGCGTTTGAAACTGAGCACGTACGCGCGCATCGTGCCCCGGGGGCCGCCCGGCGCGGTCACAAGGGCTCGCTCGGTCTGGTGGCTGGCCTGCTCGGGCACGAGCATGATCAGGGCTGGGCCCTGGGGGGATCCGGCGGTTTCGGCGCGGATGGCGTCAAGGCAAGCCCGCGTCTTGCCCGTTCCCGCCCGGCCGAGAATGAAACCCAGACCCACCCGCGCCCACCTCCGCCTCTGGCCCTTTCTCGCGTCTCTCCAAGGTCCCCTGCCCGCCAACTCAGCAACAAAAGCGCCGCGACCACAAGAAAGTACCGAGGAGTGGAGGGCGGATGCACCCGAATCCGGAGGCCGTGCTCTTGGAGGTGAAGTCCGTGCGGCGAGGTGGCCACGGGCGCCCGCGTCCCCCGGTGACGGCGGAGGTTGCGGCGCTACGCCGCAGGGTGCTGCGAATACGCCTGGGTGTTGCGCTGGCGGCGCTTGTGATTGCGGCAGGCTGGTTTGCCTACTGGGACGTCCGCACGGCAGCCGTGCGCCGGCCCGAGGTGGCCCTGGCCGATGGGTCGCCGGTCTACGCGGCCGGCGAGGCGTACCTGATCTCGCAGTCAGCCCAGCTGACCCTGCGGGCAACGGTCACCGATTTCAGCCGCACAGGCCGCCCCGGACCGCTGGCCCCCCACAACGCCACCCGCCAGGGCAACACCGGCATGTACTTCCTGTCGGTTTCCGGGTACGGGTCGGTCAACGATACCGGCGCGCCTGTCGTGGGACCGGTCGAGACGGTGATCGCGGGCCACACGCTCGGCCGGGGGGGCAAGGTCAACCGCATCACCTTAGAGTGCACCTACGAGTTTTGTTGGGACCGCAAGGCCCCGACCGCCCGCCGGATCGGCCCCGGTGAGGAAATGCCGGCAATAGGCTCCACGGAAACCGTGGACGGCAGGATCCTTCGCTACACGGATCGCCTTCGCGTGACCGACCGTCTCATCCTCGGCTTCGTCAACCGCAAGGGCCGGTGGGAAGTGGTCCAGGTCCAGCGGATTGCCAGCGAGAAGGTCACCGGGGAGTAGTCGTCGGCGGTACTGCGCATTTGCGCGTGCCAGGTAAGCCGGATCCCCCGCGAGGTTTCTCCCCACAGCTCTCCCAGCTATCATGCACCAGCACACTTTTGTGGAGGGCTGTATATGGTATCGGACGTTCTTTTTTGCAGCATGTTCGAACGGATGGTGGGCAGGCGGGCCCTGTTTGTCCTCGGTTCATTCCCCTACTTCCTGATGGGCAGCGTTCTGGATGCCGGGATCGGGACCGTCAAGGTGCGCATCGAGGAAGGCACCAGCCGGGAGCTTCAGGGGCTGGACCTCGTGCTCATGGTCGCGGACATCGTCATGTTCCATGTCGAAAGGTACCCGGGCGAAATACCCAGCCTGGAGAACCCTCCAGTTACCGGCGCGACGGCGCCAGCGCCTTCGCGCGAACCCCAGGTGGACATCGTCAGCGGCAGGGCGCTTTCGCAGTCGTCCTGCCCCGGTGTGGCCTGTGAGTTGGCGAAACGAGGCGGTAAAGAGGTCACGCTCGTCCTCAAACCGGCGCAGGTCAACCTGCTCGGCCAGGTTTTCCGGCCGATCGTCGGCGGCCGCGTGCGCCTGCTCCGCCCGCACTTGGTCCTGCTGGACCCCGCGGTGCTGAAGATACCCACCGCGCCCAACCACCACTTCCCGACGCCGCTCGCCATCCCACTCGGGCAGATCGCCGGCATCCTGCCCCTGGCCGGCGACGCGCTGTTCCCGCTGCCATAGCGCAGCCGACGGAGGCGACTGAAGTGACCAGAACCTACAACGTAGTCGCGGTCAAGGCGACGATCGTCTACAACAGCTTTGGCGATCACGACCCCGATGGCATGCTCTATGTCCTTGCCGAAAACGAGGCGGAACTGCTGGAGCAGATCGACCAGGATCCCCTGCGCCCGGCCCCGCTGGCGGTGCCGCTGACCATCAGGGCCGGTGAAGGCGATACCGTGGTCGTCAACCTGCTAAACCGCCTTTCCCTTGCGGTGGGGATCAACATCAAGGGCCTCCCGGCCGACCCCCAGACCGGCGACGGCGCGGCCGTGGGCGATAACCCCGACTCCCTCGCGCCGCCCGGTGAGGAGCGAACCTACACCTGGCACGCGGACCGGCAGGGTATATACCACTTCTCCGACCTCGGCAACCCATCTTCGACTAAAAACGGAAGTAACGTGCACGGCTTGTTCGGTGCGCTCATCGTCGAGGCGACGGGTTCTTGGTGGACCGACCCGGAAACGGGCGAGCCGGTGGATTCGGGCACGGTCGTGGATGTGCACCATGTCCTGATACCGGATTTCCGCGAGTACGCGATCTTCTTCCACGATGAGCCGGAGATCAAGGACAGGGACGGCAACGACCCGACCAACCCGGAAACGGGCCAGCCGGAGGCGACGATGCCCATAAGCTATCGGTCCGAGCCGATGCGCAACCGGCTGCGCCTGATCATGGAGGGTGGAATACCGGACACGACGCTGTCCGGCGAGGAGGTCCACCACGACTCGTGGGTATTCGGCGACCCCGCGACGCCGGTGCTTCGCGCCTATCGCGGCGACCCGTACCGTATGCGGCTGATACACGGCGGCATCAAGGAGACCCACGTCTTTCACCTGCACGTCCATCAGTGGAAGGGCGACCCCGAGGACCCGGACGGAATCGCCATCGATTCGATATCCATCAGCCCGCAGCAGGTCCTTGACATCCAGCCGCTCTACGGCGCCGGGAGCTACCAGCGGGCATACGGCGATGTCGTGTGGCACTGCCACCTCTACCCGCATTTCGGTGAGGGAATGTGGGGCATTCTGCGAGTGCACGACGTGCTGGAGGACGGAACCCGGCAGTACCCCGACGGCAGCCCGATTACGCGGCTGTTGCCCTTGCCCGACCGGGAGCTCCCTCCCGCGCCTTCGCCGGCGAGGCTAGGCTTCCCGCTATTCATCCCGGGGACGGTCGGCTTCAAGGCGCCGCGCCCGCCTCTGGCCATCATCGGCGGGCGCACCCCGACGCCCGACGAGCTCAACCAGTTTGACCCGCGGGCGGTACCGGGCGCGGTATTTGTCAACCCGGCCCCGGACGGAGCGCCGGTCAGACGCTACGAGATCGCGGCAATACAGCTCGAACTGGTCTACAACGACGCCGGCTGGCATGACAAGGAGGGGCGGATCTTCGTCCTCCAGGAGGACAAAGACGCCGTGCTGGCGGGGACCAAGAAGCCCGAGCCCCTGTTCATCCGCGCCAACGCCGGTGAGGTCATCGAGATCCTCCTGACCAACGAGCTGCCGGAGTATGTCGGCATGGCACCGTTCCAGCTTCAGCACAGGACGTATGAGTGCTCGACGCACGTCCACCTCGTGAAGTTCGATCCTCTGGCCTGCGACGGGGCCAACATCGGCTGGAACTACGACAGCTCCGTCGAGTTTGGGCAGACGATGTACTTCCGCTGGTACGTGGAATCGGAACTCCATACGATCTTCTTCCACGACCACCTCTTCGCGAATACGCACCAGCAGCATGGCCTGTTCGCCGCGGCCGTAGCGGAGGCGGCGGGCAGCTCTTACCATGATCCGGTGACGGGCGACGAGGTGCGGTCAGGGACCGAGGTGGTCGTCAAACACCCGCTCAACCCCGATTTCCGGGAGTACTGCCTCGGGGTGCACGATTTCGCCCTGCTCTTTGACGAAAACGATGATGCGCTCAACCCGCCGCCGTTTGTCGACTCGCCGGACGACCCGGGGGTCATGGGCGTCAACTACCGGAGCGAGCCGTTCCAACTGCGGCCGGGCGATCCTGCGTTCGTCTTCAGTTCGTGGATGCACGGAGACCCGGCAACACCGGTCTTCCGGGGCTATGCCGGGGACCCGGTGCGCATCCGGATGATCCAGGGGGCGCACGAGGAACAGCATGCCTTTAACGTTCACGGGCTGAAATGGCGGCGCGAGCCGCTGTCACTCAACACGCCATGGGTGTCGGCGCAGGTCATAGGAATCTCGGAGGCGTTCAACTACTTCACGCGGCTGGGCAAAGCCGGCGACGCCGCCGACCACGACCACCTGTGGTACTTCGGCGGCATCGACGACCTATGGCTCGGCCTCTGGGGCCTGATTCGGTCATACGGCAGCCTGACGGACGGCCTGTTGCCGCTGACCGACCGGCCGGACCCACCGGAGCGGAGCGAGCCCCTCCCGGTCATGACGGGCTCGCCGCCACCGGCCGCGCCGCCCCCACCGGCATCCCCTGTGGGCATGCCAATGAGGCATTTCGAGGTCCATGCGCTGCGGCGCAAGATCCTGTACAACCGGTTCGGGGACAACGACCCGGATGGGCTGGTCTATGTGCTGGCGGAGGACCTGCCTTTTGCGCTGGCAGGAGCCAATCCCAAGCCGCTCGTGCTGCGCGCCAACCAGGGAGACGCAGTCCTGGTCGAGTTGCATAACGACCTGCCCGACGACCTCCGCGAGGTGGAGCACCCAGGCGTTCCGGTCAGCGCTCCATGGCCGCCGTCGGCCCGGGTCTCGCTGCACCCGCAGCTGCTGGACTATGAGATGCTGCACTCGGATGGGGCAACGGTCGGTTTCAACCTGGATCAGACCGTGGGGCGCGGCGAGAGCCGGACCTTCCTGTGGGAAGCCACGTACAGGACCGGACCGGCGATCCTATGGGATTTCGCCGACCTGCGTAACCACAGGTTGCACGGGCTGTGGGCAGGCCTGATCGTCGAGGCCCGGGGCAGTAGCTATCGCGAGCAAAACGCCGGCACGAGGGAGGCAGCCGTTGTGCTCAACCCGTACCTGCCGGCAACGCGCGAGTTCGTGCTCTTTGAGCATGACGGAACCAGTCTCTTTGACGCTGAGGGCAACCGCATCCCAGACGTATCCGACGCGCACGCACCAGGCGAGGAAGAGGAAGTAGACTTTGAGGACTCCGGGCACCGGGCGGTCTCGTACCGGACCGAGTTCCTGTCACACCGGTTGGCGCAGAACCCCGACATCGCTCTGGCCTTCAGCAGCCGCGTCCATGGCGACCCGGCGACGCCGCTGCTGCTCGCCGAGCTGGGTGAACCAGTGACCGTGCACATGATGTTCCCGTCTGACAAGCCGCGCAACCACTCCCTTGCGCTCCACGGGCACCGGTGGCGGCGGGACTGGACCAGCCCGGATGCGCCGAGAACCTCGATTGTCGGCGCGGTGAGCGTAGGCAGCGCAAGCAGCTGGATGCTGGAGGGCGGCGCGGGTGGCCTGGCCAGGGCGGCGGCGGACTACATGTACCGCTCCGGCTCGATCCGCTGGGATATCGAGTACGGGGTGTGGGGCCTGATGAGGGTGTTGCCGCCGCTGTAGGCAGCTGTCTGACTGAGACGCCAGGCGGGGTCAGTAGTGGCCTGCTTGCTGGGATGGCCAACCTGGAAGCAGATGAGGACACCGTGAATGCTAGCTAGCTGCGCTGAGCGATTGACCTGGCAGGTAGCAGGCACAGCAGGGCGAAATCCAGAGTCGGCTCCGGCTAGCTAGGTAGCGGGAGGAATGAAATCGGTTGATCGCCAGAGGAAACATGTGGGCCAGTCTGATCCTCGGGGTGGTCTGGGCCTGCTGGCACCTCCCGTTTTATGCAACGTCAGCTGGCGGGGTGGGTATCCCTTTTTCCGCCTACGTTGCCCTGGTTATTGTTATGGCTGTTTTCCTAACCTGGCTCTACAACAACACCAAAGGCAGCCTACTGATATGTGTGATCGCACACTTCAGTTTCAATGCCGCGAGTGCGTTTATCGCCGGCTATCTTGGGCTGCTTCCGCGCATGGTTTTCAACATCGGCTGCAGTATCGGCCTGGGGCTGCTCGTCGTGGCCATCGTCGCGCACTACGGCCCCACTCACCTCTCAAAGAAGGCAGAACGGCTGAGCCATAGGTAGATGCACCAGAACGCAACAGGCATGTGATCCGCACATAGCTCAAAAGGGTAACGACGGCACGAACCGGAGAGGCTCATTGCGGCACAGTGAGACGGTTTCCTGTGTCCGCTGGACCTGGCATCAGGGTTCGGCGGATGGGCGTTGCATCCTGCGCCAGCAGTTAGCTTTCCGCGCCGGAAGGAGCGACCCCGCGGAGGGCGTCAGTCCCCCAACAACCTCGAGACCGTCACTAACTCAAAGCCCTGCTCCCGGAGCCGCCGGATGATCGTGGGCAGCGCCTCGGCTGTAGGCTTGGTCGGATGCATGAGAACTAAGGCCCCGTTCTGGGCCTTGCGCACCACCCGGTCGACGATGACGGACGCTGCGGGACGCTGCCAGTCCACGGTATCGATGGTCCACAGGATCGTCTTGTACCCCATTCGGGCGGCCACCGCTACGGTCTGCTCGTTCATGTCTCCGGATGGCGGCGCAAACAACATAGTACGCTGGCCGGTGACCTGGAAGACGGCGTCCGCGCCCTCCCGGATCAGGCGCTCCACCTCCGCGGCGCTCATCTTGCTGGCCATGCCGTGCCACCCACCGTGGTTGCCGATCTCATGGCCGGCGTCCGCGATCAGTTTGAGAAGCTCCGGGGTTCTGTTTGCCCACCTACCGGTGGGAAACCAGGTTGCCGAAACCCCGTGGCGGGCAAACGTTTCGAGCGTGTCGAGAATGAACTCATCGCCCCAGTCCACGTTGACCATCAGGCTCATGAGGGGTTTGTCCGCAGGGCCCCGGTAGTAGGGTTTCGCGTCTGGGTCGACGGCCGCGATGTCGAGTCTGCTGGCGTGGTCCAGAATGCTGGGGCTGACAGCCAAGACTGCTGTCACAAGCAGGACGGAGAGGACCTGCAGCAGACCGCGCCTGGTTATCATTAGGATCATGGATGGCCCGCGCCCTTTCTGACTCCGTCTCGCTGTTGCTTATGGCCGGATCGGAGGTTTCAGGACTCGGCACGGCCTGGCATTTCAAGCCAGCGCCCGTGCCCCAGCGCAAACCGGCGTGGGTATTGCTCACCAGCTGCCCGATTTGGCCGAGACCGGGCAGTGGCGTTACAGCTGTCCCCTATTGATAACCTGCCGCCACATTCCGGCACCCCGGCATCGCCTATGTCACGCCACAGCCCCGGCCATGACCCACCTGGCGCAAGCCGGGCCCTTC
This sequence comes from Bacillota bacterium, assembly GCA_030691505.1. Classification (GTDB taxonomy): domain Bacteria; phylum Bacillota; class Sulfobacillia; order JAUYEG01; family JAUYEG01; genus JAUYEG01. The sequence continues at coordinate 18,933 of JAUYEG010000082.1, forward strand.
GGTTCTCACGGGATGGATGATGGAACAGCCCTGCGTCGGGTGTTAGAGCGGTCGCGCGTCTTTGCGTATCAGGCAGGCATGTAAAGCCACGTTCGCCACGTATCGGCCCGCTGGGCACGGGAAACCGTAGCCGTGTGAGTGGTGGTCAGCCGGAGGTGCCAATGGATAGCAGGCGATTTAGCTGGGGTAAGGCGCTGGCCCTGGCGGCGCCAGTCACGGCGGCCGCGGTGGCCTGGCGCTATCTTGTGCGCAGCTTCCGGCCGCCCAACTCCGAGCTTGCCGCGCTGCACGGGCTGGACCTGGTCCGCGGCCCCAAGCGGGTGCTGGCGATCACCGCGCATCCCGATGACCTGGAGATTGTCGCGGGCGGCACGCTCCGGCTGATGAGCCTTGCGGGCAGCACCATCGACGTCGCGGTGCTCACCGACGGCGGCCGCCAGGATAACGCGCGGCACGACCTCGGCCATGTGCGGCAGTTCGAACAGGACCATGCGGCGGCAATCCTGGGCTATGCCCGCGTGCACCACCTCGGCCTCAAGGACCTGAGCCTGTCACGCATTCCGGAACTGGAGGATAAGATCGCGGCGGTCTGGTCCAGGGTCAAACCCCAGGTGGCGCTGGCCTTCGACCCGAGCTTCCCCGAGCCGTACATGGTTCACCCCGACCATCTTGCGGGCGGGCGCGCCGCGCTAAACCTGGCGCGCGGCGACCTTGGGCGCGATGTGCTGGTCTTTTTCTACGGAACGCGGGAGACGCGGGTGGTCGTGGACATCACGCCGGTGATGCACGACAAGGTGCAGGCGGTGCTGTGCCACCGCAGCCAGCTGCGGGCGCCTGCCGTGCTATACGGCCTCGCGGTCCGGGTCTACGGCCGGCTCCGGGGCCGGCCCGCCCAGATGCCCTACGCGGAGGGATTCAGGGCGCTGGAGCTGCCCCAGCTCACGCAGCGGGCGATGCGGGCCCGGTGGCCCGAGGCACGGCAAGCGGCACAGGTGCAGGAGCTTGAGCTTGGGTCGCACGGGAAAACCGCCCGTCCGGCGCCTGCCCCGCCTACCTGTAGAAACCAGGATTGAGGAATAACGAAGCCCGGTAGTCCTGCAGGTAGCGGCGGCGTTGCCTGGCTTCGCCGATCACCGCGGTGTCGAGCTCGGCCGTCACAATCCCCTCTTCGCTGCCGGCCTCGGCGAGCACCCTGCCGTAAGGGTCGATGATGCGCGAGTCGCCGCAGAACTTGGTGTCGAGCTCCTGTCCGACCCGGTTGGCGGCGATGAGGTACGCGGTGTTGTCCACCGCCCGGGCCTGGGTGGCGATATCGATCAGCCCGGCGGCGTAGGAGACGACGAAAATCTCCGCACCTTTGAGCGCGAGGGCGCGCGCGATTTCACCGAACCGGATATCGCGGCAGATCATCAGGCCGATGCGGCCCAGCGCCGTCTCGAAGGGCACCGCTGTATCCCCGGGCGCGAAGTAGAGCTTCTCACGGTGGTAGAGCGCGATCTTGGACTGCTTGCCGACCAGCCCCTCCGGCCCAACCAGCACCTCAGTGTTGTAGGGCACGCCGCGCATGACCGATTCCTCGATCACCGACCCGGCAAGGTAGACGCCGTGCTTGACGGCCAAACAAGTCATGAAGTCGGTGGTCGGCCCGGGCACGGGCTCGGCGTGCTTGTGGTAGTCCTCATCCAGCCGGTAGCCTGTTCCAAAGAGCTCGGGGAGGACGACCAGCCGCGCGCCGCGCGCGCACGCCGCCGCCACCAGGGATTCGGCCCGCGCCAGGTTGTCCCCAAGCCGGCCAAGCTCGCATTCCATCTGCACCGCCGCCGCGATGAAACGCATGCGCGACACCCACCCTCTCAAGACGCTGGGTCCCGCGGGAGAAATCGGCGGGACGTTTCCTGCAAGGTACGGAGTCTGATGGGCGATTTCCTGCACCACGGCTGAAATGCATGGGTTTGTGCTTAGTGCAGGATTGGCTGCGAAGACCATCGAAAACCAGGCTACCGCACTACCAAAGCATCCTGGAGCATCAAGAATTCGAAAGGGGTCGGAGCATGAGGATCGCCATCGCCGGGTTATCGCACGAGACCCACACCTTCCTGCCGGACAAGACGGGGCTGCCGAGCTTCGATGAGGATGCGGTCAGGGGTCAGGACATCATCTCGACCTACCGCCCGACCAACTCCTCCATCGGCGGTTTCATCCAGGTCTGCGAACCGGCAGGCGTTGAGCTGGTGCCCATCGTTTACTCCGCCGGGGGCGTGGCGGGGACCGTCAAGGATGAGGTCTACGACAAATACGTGGGCGAGATCTGCGCCGGCCTGGCGGCCGTGGCCGACAGCATCGACGCGGTCCTGCTCTCCCTGCACGGCGCGATGGTAACGGAGTCGCGCCAGGACACCGAGACCCACATCCTCAAGGATGTGCGCAAGGCCGTCGGGTACGACATCCCCATCATGGTCGCGCTCGACCTGCACGGCAACCTCGACCCGGCGATCCTGACCAAGGCAACCGCTATCTTTGGCTATCAGAGCAGCCCGCACGTCGATTCCGGCGAAACCGGCCGCCGCGCCGCCCGCGCCATGCTCGACTGCCTGGCCGGCAAGACCAAGCCGGTCACCGCGATGGCCAAGCCGGGCCTGGTGGTGCCCAGCCTGTACAGCGCGACGACGGTTTCGCCAGGCAAGGACATCATCGACCGCCTGCGGCAGTGGGAAGGCAAGCCGCGCGTCATCGATGTGTCGTTTTTCTTCGGTTTCGCCTGGTCCGATGTGCACCAGCTGGGCGTATCGGCTGTGGCGGTGACCGACAACGCTCCGGAGCTGGCCAGGGTGATCGTCGACGACCTCGCCGCCTTTGCCTGGGAGCGCCGCGAGCGGCTGACGCACGGCCCCGACCTGTACAGCGTCGAGGACGGCGTCGCGCTGGCGATCCGCAAGGGCCGGACGGCCAAGAAGCCCATCTGCGTCCTCGACCACTCCGACCGGCTCAACGACACGACGTTCGTGCTGCACGAGCTGCTGCGCCAGAACGCGCAGGATGCCGCGATGCCCCTGCTCTACGACCCGGAGGCGGCGCGGGCGTGCCTGGCCGCGGGACAGGGCAACCAGGTCGACGTGCTCGCCGGCGGCAAGAGCTCGCCGCAGGCGGGCGGCCCGGTCAGGCTCAAGGGCCGCGTCGAGTGGGCCGGCGAGAAGAAGTACATGGGCACCGGGCCGATGTCGTACGGCAAGGAGCAGGACCTTGGCCTGTGCGCGGTCGTCCAGGCCGGCGGCGTCTGGGTGCAGCTCGTCAGCCATCCGACGTCGCTCATCGACGAGGACCCGATCACCCAGTTCGGGCGCAAGACCGGCGACTTCAAGGTCATCGTCAGCAAGTCCAAGACGCACTTCCGGGCCGTCTACGAGAAAGTCGCCGAGGAAATCATCACGGTCGACGCCCCCGCCTACAGCCCGGCCGACCTCAGCGTGTTTGACTACAAGAACGTGCCGCGGGGCGTGTACCCGATCACGAGGAAGTAGAAACCGAAACCCGGGTTGGCGGGCCAGACGCGGCGCGGACGCGCGCCGCACGGCGACCGCGGCAATGGGAGGCTGATTGCACCGTGGCGTTTGACCTGTTGCTCAAGAACGGGCTGCTCATCGACCCGAAGCACGGCATCCTGCGGCAGATGGACGTGGCCGTCGAGGACGGCTCGGTGGCCGAGGTCGCCCCGAGCATTGCGTCGACGGCGGGCCGCAAGGTCATCGACCTCGCGGGCAAGGCGGTCATGCCGGGCCTGATCGACACTCACGTGCATGTGTCGCGGATGCTGGGCGGCTACCGCGGGTTTGCGATGCTGGCCCGGGCGGGCGTGACCACCGCGGTGGACTGCGCCGGTCCGCTTGATAAGGTGCTTGAGGGTTTCGAGATGGGCGGGGCCGGCATCAACGTCGCGGTGCTCAACAGCTCGCAGCCGGGGCACACGATTTCCGGCAACGACCCGGGGCGCGACGAGATCGCCAGGAAGGTCGCGCGCGACCTGGACGAGGGTGCGTTCGGCATTAAGCTCATGGGCGGGCACTATCCGATGACCCCGGAGGCCACCGCCGGATTCATCGCCGAGGCCAACCGGCAGCGCTGCTACGTCGCCTACCACGCCGGGACGACCCGGCACGGCAGCAATTTCCACGGGTTTCAGGAGGCGGTGGAGCTCGCCGGGAACAACTCGATGCACCTGGCGCACATCAACGCTTACTGCCGCGGGGTCGCCACCGGCGACCCGATCGCCGAAACCCTGTCGGCGGTGGCGGCGCTCGAGGGCAAAGGCAACATCATCAGCGAGTTCCACATGGCCACCGTCAACGGGACCAGCGGCCGGTGCGTGGGCGGCGTGCCCGAGAGCCATGTCACGCGGACATGCCTGAGGACCGGCGGGTTTGCGCAGACGGAGGCTGGCCTGCGGGCCGCCTTTCTGGCCGGGTACGCCCACGTCGCGGCGGAGGGGCCGGACGGCAGCAACGTACTGCTGGTCGGCGAGGACGGGCTGCGCTACTGGTCCGAGCGCCAGGACGAGTCCACGGTCGGTTTCCCGGTCAATAACCGCACTGTGGCCTTCCTGTGCGCGGGCGCGCGCCGTAAGGACGGCGACTTCGTCATCTCCGCGCTGAGCACGGACGGCGGCGGCATCCCGCGCAACTTCCTTCTAAGGTTCGGGCTGTTGGTGGTGGAGTACGGCCTGTGGACGCTGCCCGAGTTTGTCAAACAGACATCGTGGCGGCCGTCGCAGATGCTGGGGTTGCCGAGGAAGGGGCACCTCGGCGTGGGGGCGGACGCCGACATCACCGTGGCCGACCTGACGAGGCGGGAGGCTGCGATGACGGTTGTCGGCGGGCGCATCGTCATGTCCGGCGGGGCGGTTACGGGAAGCGGCGGCACCATCATCTGCAACGAGCGGGGCGTTGCGGCGCTGGAGCGCAGGGGCGTGCCGTACCAGGTGGGCGACATGAGCCGGAGCCTGCTGTACGCGGGGAGAAGCTGAGGCGGAGAGGGGTGACCGCGCTGAGGCGGAGAGGGGGTGACCGCGCTGAGGCGGGTGCCGAAGCGGCGAACCACGCCACCTGCTTCCCAGAGAGCACGTGTGGACGCCACCTGCTTCCCAGAGAGCACCAACGTGCTTCCTGCTTTCTGGAGAGCAGGTGGGGGCTTAAGCTGCTTCGTGGGAAGCAGATGCCCGACCTTACCTGCTTCGTGGGAAGCAGGTTGAACCCCGTGACGAGCGCGGCGAGCGTGACGGGCTCAACACGCGCGACGAGCGGCGATATCAACGGGAGGCTTGAGCTTTGGCAGTTTCCAATCCCGATTCTGATGGACTTCTCAACTCGCTGAAGTCCCGCGTGTCGGCCTACGTCGACTCGATCGCGGATGAGATCATCGCCCTTAGTCTCCGGATCCACGACACCAGGGAGATCGGGCTGGAGGAGGTCAAGTCCTGCGGCTACCTGGCCGGCTTCCTTGCAGAGCGAGGCATGGCGGTGGAAACCGGCATCGCCGGCATGCCGACAGCCTTCCGGGCGGCGTGTACGGGGGCCGCTGCTAGGCCGCTAATCGCCTTTCTGGCGGAGTATGACGCCCTGCCGGCGGTGGGCCACGCGTGCGGCCACAACATCATCGGTGCGAGTGCGGCGGGTGCCGGGGCGGCGCTTGCGGCCCTGGGGACTGACCTGGCCGGTTCGGTTTGGGTCGTCGGGACGCCGGCCGAGGAGAGCGCCGGGGGGAAGATCACGATGGCCAAGACCGGCGTCTTTGGGCCGGTGGACGCCGTATTCATGG
>JAUYEG010000168.1 GCA_030691505.1 Bacillota bacterium
GGCATGACGCCGGACGGGCACTTCATGCTTGGGGCGTCGGCGATCGCGGACAACGGTATGACGAAACCGGGCAGGCAGGCTCCTGAACCTCCGCGGCACTAGCCGGGAGTGAGGTCAATCAAACCCCGCGAGCCGCCTGCCCTCGGCCCTGGCCTGCTCAACGAGTTCCGGACGGGATGCGGCGGCGTCCGGGCCGGACATCGACGCCGCCATGAGGCCTTGGGCATCCATGCCGAGCCTGCCCATCCACGCCACCTGGCGGTCGAGCAGATCCTGGTACGATTCGGCCTTGGCCCCGCAGGTGCAGATCATCAGGGCCCGCTTGCCGGCTGGCAGGTGCCATCCCGCGCTGCTGCGCCAGCAATACCAACGGTCCATGAACGACTTGGCCTGGCCGCTCCAGTAGCCGATGTAGACCGGCGCCCCAAACACGAGGCCGTCGGCGGCATGGATGGCCTTGTTCATTTCGGCAAAGCCGTCCTCCACGGCGCACCGTCCCCGGTGCTCGGGTTCCTTGCATTTCATGCAGGCCTGGCAACCGCTGACCGGGGTCAGGTTGAGGTCAAAGAACCTCGTCTCCGCGCCCGCCGCCTCAGCCGCCGCGAGCACCTCGCGGACCAGGAAATGCGTGTTGCCGTGTGCCCGCGGGCTGCCTGAAAAGCCCACAACCAACGCCATGCGACGCGTCCCCCCTGTGGCCGGCCGTGTGATGACCGACGACCCCCAGAAAGCCAGCCATGCTCTCAACGCAGGGGATTCGCCGCGCGGCGTGCATTCCCTGGGTGCTGCCTGCCCTGGCGCAGCAGGTCATCCAGGGTGGCGAAGCCATACCCCGCCGCCCGCAGGCGGGGGATCGCCAGCCGCAACGCCGCAGGGGCCTGGTCGGCGCTTGCATGCATCCCGACAATGGCGCCAGGCTGGGCCAAGCCAACGATCCTGTCGGCAACGTACTGCGCTCCGGGACTCTGCCAGTCCAGCGAGTCAAACGTCCACAGGACGACTCCCAGGCCGAGCTTCGACGCGACCTGAAGCAGCGTCCGGTTGTGCGCTCCGAACGGCGGCCGCAGTAGCTGGGGTTTCCGGCCGGCGGCGGCGGCCACCGCCGCGAGGCCGCGGAGCAATTCCTCGCGCATCTGGGTCGCGTCCAGCTCACGCAGGTGGGGATGGCTGTAGGCATGACATTCGGTCTGGTGGCCGGCGGCGGCGACCTCCCGGGCCAGTCTTGGATGCTTTTCGGCCCACGCACCGCCCAGGAACCAGGTTGACCGCACGCCGGCATGCCGGAGCTCCTTGAGGATGGCCGCAGTCGCGCCCTTCCCAAATGAGGCCTCAAACGTGAGGGCGATCAGACGCCGGGCGGGTTCTCCGCGGGTGACGACGGCGCCGCCCAGGGTCGCGGCGCCCGGAGCTACGGACGGGCCTGCCACCGCAGCCGGCACCTTGAGCATCTGCCCGGTGCGCAGCGGCTCCGAGGGAGCAAGGCCGTTGGCGGCCCTGAGCGCATCCTCGGTGACCCCATAGGCCGCGGCGAGGCCGGACAAGGTATCTTCGCGCCGGGCAAGTAAGTAGGTATAGCGCATCGGCTTGACCCCCCTGGCATGACAGTAGATGACTATGCGCGCAGGGGGGAACGCTTGCGCCGTGGCCACCGGGGACTCGCCTCTCCCGCTGCCTATGGCACACGGAGGACAGGTTGATGACGAGGGATATCGCCTCCATTCTGATCGCCTGGCTGCTCGGCTCGATCGTTTTCGGTGTCGTGCTTGGCAGGGCGCTGCGCGGCCACGACCCGCGCACACGTGACAACCCGGGTGCTTCGGGGAGCTTCCGTCAGTTCGGACCAGCCCTTGGCATTACGGTCGCTCTCCTTGACCTGGCAAAAGGGCTGGCAGCTGTGTCTGTGGGCCGGATGCTGCGCGCGTCGCCGTTCGGGCTCGCGGCCACCGCCGCGGCGACTGTCGCGGGCCACAACTGGCCCGTGTGGTTTGGTTTCCGCGGCGGCGGCGGGCTGGCAACCTTGACAGGGGTACTTCTGGCTATCGGCCCTGTCGAAACCCTTTGGGCCCTTGCAACCACGTTCGCCTTTGCCGCCCTGTACAAGCTGCCCTGGCTGGAAGGACGGCTCCCGATGAGTTCGCTGCCCTTTGGATCGATGTTCGGATTGGTCGCGGCGATGTGGCTCTTTTCGCGGAACGGTAATGCCGCCGGAACAACTGCCGCGCTGCTCTGCGCGGCAATCATCGGTTTGCGGGGACTGCAGATGCTGGCGGAGCGCAGGGCGCGGGGGTAGGGTTTTCATTGGTGGCCGGATTTGGCTATGGCGGTGACTCCGCAGCCATCCGCGGTCACTCCCGGGCACTCCCCCTGCCCGCCCTGCCCCTGTCGCTCGCGGCCATCTGCTCGCTGCGGAGCAGATTTCTGCATTACCTGCTAGCCACAGATCAGGTCCGGTCAGAACGTGTATTGCAGAGAGCACGAGGGCGCTTGCTGCTCTGTAGCGAGCAGATGGTCTCAGGCACCTGCTTTCTGGAGACCGGGTGGCCCGGGAACCTGCTTCCTGGAAAGCAGGTTGCAGATTCACGTCGCAGGCAGGCGGCGGCCGAGGCAGGCAGCGCAGATGCAAGCGACGGCGGGAGCCGCTGCCGGGTTTTGATGTTTCGGGGATCGCGAATCGCCCACGTTTAGGAGGTGCCACAGGCAATGGGTCAGGAGGAGGAGGAGGCCGTGCGGGGCAAGTTGGAGCAGCTAAAGCAGGTGCTGGCAGAGGTTGAGGACCTGGAGATGGCGACCGCGGTGCTCTACTGGGACCAGCAGACACAGATGCCCAGGGGCGGGGCTGCCGCCCGCGCGGACCAGGTAACGACGCTCAGACGGCTGGCTCACGAGAAATTCACCAGCCCGGAGGTCGGTGAGCTGCTCGACGCCCTGGCGGACCACGAGCGTGCGCTCCCGTACGACAGCGATGACGCGAGCATCCTGCGCGTCACCCGCCGCGAGTACTCCCACGCCACGAAGCTGCCGCGGGATCTCGTCGTCGAAATGTCACGCGCCGCCGCGGAGGCTTATCACAAGTGGGTGGATGCACGGCAGGCCAAGGACTTTGGGATCTTCGTTTCGTCGCTGGAGCGCATCGTTACGCTCTCGCGGGAGAAAGCCCAGGCGCTGGGATACGAGAATGAGCCCCTCGACGCGCTGATCGACCTGAGCGAGCCGGGGTTTGGCGCCGCCGAGCTCGACCGGCTGTTCGCGGAGCTTCGCGAGACGCTGGTGCCGCTCGCTAAGGCGATCGGCGAGCGCAGCGACCGGGTCAGCGATGCCCTTTTCCGCCAGCGGTTTGACGTCGAAAAGCAGCTTGAAATGGGGCGGGCCGCCGTCCGGGCGATTGGTTTCAACCTGGATGACCGTGGCCGGCAGGCTCTCTCGGTACACCCGTTCTCGATCAGCTTCACACCGGACGACACCCGCATAACGACACGTGTCAACGAGCAATGGCTCGGCCCGTCGCTGTTCGGGCTGCTGCACGAGGCAGGCCACGGCACCTACATGCAGGGGATTCCGGTCCGCTACCGCCGCACCCCGCTGCACAACGGGGCATCGTCGGGCCTGCACGAGTCGCAGTCGCGGCTGTGGGAGAACTACGTCGGCCGGTCGCGAGCCTTCTGGCGGTTCTTTCTGCCGGTGGCCAAGGCTTTCTTTCCCGGCCAGCTCGGCAGGGCCACGGTGGACGAGGTCTATGCCGCGGCCAACATAGTCAAGCCCTCGCTGATACGCGTCGAGGCTGACGAGGTAACCTACAACCTGCACATCATGATCCGTTTTGAGCTGGAAAGGGAGGTCTTCGCCGGCCGGCTGGCGGTCGCCGACCTGCCCGCGGCATGGAACGCCAAGTTCCAGGCGTACCTCGGCATCACCCCGCCCGACGACCTGGTCGGCGTGCTCCAGGACATCCACTGGACCCAGAGTTTCGGAGGGTCATTCCAGAGTTACACTATCGGGAACGTTGCTTCCGTGGCTTTGTGCCGCCGGGCGTTGGCCGATCACCTGGGCATGGAGGATGAGTGGGCCAAGGGAGATTTTTCGGGCCTCCTGACCTGGATGCAGGACAACGTGCACGCGCACGGCGCCAAGTACAAACCAAACGAGCTCCTGCTCAAGGTAACCGGCGAGGAACTGACGCCCCGCCCGTACCTTGAGCATATCAAGGCCAAGTACACCGAGATCTACCGACTCTAGTCGCCCGCCGTTACAACAGAGGACACCATTCAGGGCAGGGATTGCATGGCAGGCAAATACGAGAGCTACAGGAGAATCCACAAGGCGGCGCACGCCTCCGACCTGGAGAAGGGCAAAATCGGCCACGAGACTGCGCGGCTGCTGAAGGCCGATCGCAAGGCCCAAGCCCTCTGCCGTAGGATCGCTGCCCGCCCTGACGACGACACTACGCTGGATGAGTTTCAGGCGCAGGCGTTGGCGGCACAGCGCGAATCGCGCAACGCCAAAGGGCACAAGACCAGGCTCAAGCAGCTCCTAAAGGAAAAGGACTTCGTCTAGGGGCAGGCCTTGGCGGCCTACACGATTGTGCTGGCCCTTGTGCTATGTCTGGCGCTCGTCTACTCCAACGTCCCTATGGACCCCCCATCACACATCTGGGAAGCCGCTCGAGTGAAGGCCACACACGCCGCCATTGCCCAGACAGGCATGGCTCGGATGTCGGGGATTAATCACTATGAGGTGTTTGTCCTCGGGCTCGACAAGGAAGGCCTGCAGGAGATAGCGTCCGTGCCTTTGCGGAGAGACGGGACCGTTATCTCGGCTTACCGTATCATGCGCGGGACTCCTCTGCCGGGTATGCGCGTGATGTTTGCGCTCGGAGTAGCCGGGACAGTGGCGTGCCTCGTCTTGGCCTGGCGATTCCGGCGGGTGATGGCCGCGTCGCTGCGGCGCCCCACGCTGCGCCCGCCCGCGGACCTGCCCTGACCTAGCCCTGCGCCCCGTCCGTACCGGCCGCGGCGGCGGAAAAGTCCCGGGCTGCTTGCTCAGCCGGCAGCAGCCGGGCGCTCGCGGCGGCGGCCAGCGAGCCGACCATGGCCAGCACAAAAACCGGAGTGTATCCGAGCGCCCCCACCAAGACCCCGCCCGGGGCCGCCAGGAAGGCCGTTGGCCCCACAAGCGTGCTGAGGATACCGATGTAGGTCGGACGCTCATCCACGGCCACGATCTCCAACAGGTAGTTGGTGAAACCGACCCACACCGACGTGAAGTAGAGCCCGATGGTGACGTAGGTCATCAGGAACAGGTACGGGGCCAGCCAGGCCAGAATCGGCCACGCGCTTGCCGCCCCGGCGAGCAGCGTCCACGCCGGAATCAGCGCACCCGTCAGGCAGGATGCCAGGATAAGCGGCCGGTATCCCCAGCGGTAGCTGACCCTGGCCCACAGCAGCCCACCTGCGACCGATCCCAGCATCTGCGCGGCGACGCTGTTGCCGACGTAGGCTGCGGGCAGGCCAAGCACCTGCCGCCCGTAGAGGATGTAGAAAGGCAGCGCGAGGTTCGCCGAGCCCGCGAGCAGACGCGAAAACAGCAGGCGGCGGAACGCCGGGTTAGCGCGCAGCCTGCCTGGTATGCCGCGCAGGTGCTCGCGGAGAGGCCGGCGCGCGCGCGGGTCCGTTCCCGCTGGCTCGCGGACCATGTACATTGAAAAGCCCGACCCGAACAGGAGCACGGCGGCGAGGGAAAACAGCAGCGCATAGTTGACCGGATACCTCAGCCCGGGGTGTGTCAAGACCAGCCGGACGAGCAGCCCGGCAAGCAGGGCCGCCACGCCCGCCAAGGACTGCATGTTGCCGAGCAGGCGGCCGCGCAGGCGCGCCGGCACGGCCCGTCCCAGCATCTCGGTCCAGGGGACCGCCGTAATCCCCTCGGCGAAGCAAAAGATCCCGTAGAGCCCCAGGAAAGCCAGCGCGCGGGTGTAGTCGGGGACTCCGGGCGCCAGCGCCAGCAGCGGCAATCCCAGAAAAGCGATGCGGCCGATCACGCTGGCCAGGATCACGATCGGCTTCTTGCGGCTGAGTCCCTCCGCGTAGCCGGCTACCACCAGCTGCGGCAGCATCCAGCCTGCGTTCTTGATCGCCGGTCCCAGCCCGAGCAGCACCGGCGAACTGACCAGACCACTCAGGTACGCGGGCAGCACCGTGCCCGGCTCCCAGAAGGCCGACGACGATATGAAGAATACTCCCTCGACGGTGTAGGCCCAGTAGTTCCAGTTCTGGTTGGGAATGGTCTCGGTGCCGTCCTTCACAGGTACGCTCCCTAGTAGACTAGTCCATGCTTCGGTTCTTGGGCAGTCCCAGACGACGATTGGCCGTCGGGGTCATGTTCCCTGCTCAGCTTGCACGACCGTGGTGTCGCCCTCAGTGCGGTGCTCAAGCTGCGAGCCCTTCCTCGCACGAAGGTCACAGCGAGCGTGTTGCGGGCCGGCCACCGCACCTCTATGCTTGAGAGGCGCTATCGGCAGGCTGCCGGGAGGGTGGGCTTCGGTGAGCGAACATGCACGGCGAGTTGTGCTCACGGATCCGGGGCGGCGGGAAATCACCGTGGGGCAACTGGAGGCTCTGGGCCTCCGGCCCGGCCGGCCCCTGCTTGTACACACCTCGCTGCGCCGCCTCGGCATGGGCAGGGACGGCGCGCCAGCGCTGTTTGACGCTTTGGCCGCCTGGTCGGCCCGCGACGGCGGAGGCGTGATCGTGCCGTCGTTTTCCTGGGAAACCGAAGACCCGGCGGGATGGATCGATCCGCCGCTCCCACGGCACGAGCTCCCCGCCCGGCAGGCCATGGTGGGCCCATTTGACCCAGCCAGCACACCGGTGCACACTGAGCTAGGTTTCTTCCCGGAGTACTTCCGGCGCCAACCGGGCGTCACCCGCGGCACCCACCCCTCGCTGGCGTTCGCCGGCATCGGCGATGGGGCCGCCGCCGCCGTGCTCGCGCAGCCGATGCACCTTCCGTTTGGCCCTGAGTCCCCGCTGGGCTGGCTGTACGAGCAGAGCGGACAGGTGCTGATGGTCGCCACCGACCTGACCACGATGACGCTCCTGCACCTGGCGGAGACGATAGCGCCGCGCTCCTATGTGCGCGCCACGTCGCGCCGGGTACGCGTCGTAGGGGGCTGGGCGTGGTACCACGGGGGACCAAGCTGCGGAAAAGCGTTCGGGCGGGCAGCTGCAATATGGGGCCCCGCCGTCGCCGGCCGCGGGCGGATCGGCCAGGCGGAGGTGACCGCTGTCAATGCGCGTGAGCTTGTCGACCTGGCTCTGGCCCGCCTCGCGACCGGAGACCCGGCGTGGCTCCTCTGCGATCAAGGGACATGTCCATGCTGCGACCGCGCCCACAGCTGGCTCCGGGCGGAAACGGACCACATCTGGTACGGCGACCCGGCCGACATCCCGTCGGCGCCTCGGCAGGGCTAAGCCAGGTACAGGTAAAACAGCCCCCATGCCGCGGCCGCCACTCCCACAAGAGTCCAAACGTACTCCCTGAAGGCCTGCGGCAACGTCACGTTGCAGTGCTCGTTGGTCACGATCTGGCACAGGTGGAGCGGCGAGGAGAAATATGCGACGAAGCTGCCGGCGAACATCAACATGGCATAGGCCATGACCTCATGGGGCGCGACGAGGGGGATGATCATCGGGTAAGCGATGCCGAGCGTGGTGTTGTGGTTGGCCGAGACGATGCTGATCAGCAGCGATATCGTGAAGGCCAGCACCGGCAGCGGGATCGCCGACCGCTCAAGGACGGTGGCAAGCTGAGACAGTATTTCCCCCCTCACCACAACCTCCCGGAAACTCATGATCCCGAACATCGCGCTCACCAGTTTGAAGTCGATGCCCCGCAACAGGTCGCCCAAAGCCCAGCGCCGCGTACGCCAGCTGAGCCCCAGCGCCAGGACGATGCCGCAGATGACGCCGACCCAAAACGGCACCGGCAAGACGAAACCGATGGCCAGAGCAGCGAAAATCGGCGCACCGGTAATCAGGAACTCCCGTCCCGCGCTACGCGGGCGGTTCCCGGCTGGGCCAGCGGCGGACGGAACCACGCCCAAACCCCCGCCACCGCCGTTGCCGCCGTCATGGCCGGCGGCTATTTCCTGCGGGGCGGTGGCATCCGCCTCCACAAGTCTTGCCTCTTTGGCCCCGCGGACCAGCGTGAGGTAACCCACCACCCACGTAACCACGCCGAGCGGGGCAAGGAAGCGGATCAGGTGGTATATGTCGACCTTGAGCATCCGCGAAGCGAGTATCAGCGAGGACGAGAACGGTAGAAAGAAAAAGCTGGCATGCCTGAACACCAGATTGACGGCGGCCTTTCGCGGCTGGCTCATACCCAGCATGTCGGCTGGCCGGTCGAGCAGGGGCGCGGAAACGATGGCCCCACCCGGGATGGGCAACGCGCCGATCATCGGCGGGATAATCATCACCGCCAGCTTGGCGCTGTGCAGCAGCTTGACGGTCGCATACACGAGGCGCTCGTGAAGCTTGGATACAGCCATAATCCAGCTCAGCAGGGTGATGGAGCCGACCATCATGGCGAGCAGCAGCGTGTCGGGGTGGATCAGGGCGCGCCCCCAGGTTGCGACCAGCCATTCGACGCCCAGCCCCGTGCCCAGCCCCGCGACCAGCGTGCCCGCGGCCATGGCCAGCGCAAGCGGTTTCTTCTTGATCACCAGCGTGATGATCAGGATGAAACCGATACCCAATCCGAGCAGCTTCGTCATCAGCCACGTCTCCTTGTGCCATGAAGTGCCATCACTTGCCGTCACCAGCTGTCAGGACGTATCAAGGTCTATTCCTTTGTACGCCGAAATTCCCTTCCTGACAACACCACCTGAGGGGAAAGTGCCTCAAGCAGGGCCGGAAGGCGAACCGAGTTGACCGAGTTCTCGAGCCAGGATGCCGGCGGGGTCCGCGGAGTCTACCTGATCGACCTACCGAGCCGGCAAGCCTACTATCGGCTAACGGCCGGCAACAGCCCGTCGTGGCGTCCGGGAGCACAGCAATAGCTCGACACTACGCAGGAAACCGGCGGGCCGCGCCTAATACTGGATGCCTTGCCTTGGACGCCTTAGGGGCATACTCCGGTCGGCGGAGCGAAAGGACGGCGAGCGATGACATGGCGGTTGATCGCGCATGAGGCTTAGGGGCGGTCCGGCCGGCCGCCGGATCGCCCTGTGCCTTGCTCTTGTAGTGGCTCTTGGGGGTGCGGCCGCAGGCTGTCTGCCTTGGGCCTTGGGCGGCAGGGGCATGCCGTTCCGGACGGTGGCCTACGGCAGCCCGGGCGGGGTCCGCGAGGGCTACGAGGATGCCTTGATGCCTCTGCTCACCGTGCCGGGCGGCTACGTGCTGGCATCGGACGAGCACTGGGCGCGGCTTCGTGATGCGCTCAACCGTGGCGCCGGCGCCGAGATCTATGACGGAGTTGACTTTGCACGGTACGTGTTGCTGGTCTACTTCCACGGTCCCGGGGGCCACCAGGGCGATCAGGTTGTCGTGCAATCCCTGCGGGCGAGCGGGGAGCGCGTTCGCGCAGACTTCAGGCTAGAGCGGGGCGCGTCTGCGGCCGGCGGCTTTCCGTACCTCATCCTGGCCATACACCGCAACGATCTAGCGGGCGCCCGCAGCGAGAGCCGGCCATGGACGTTCGATTTCCGGGCAGGCGGGCGCCAGGTCGTGGCGCTGAGTGCTCCAATCGATCCCCCCGCGCCCGGAGAGGCCATCGTGGCATGGCCAAGCCCCCGCATCATCGGCCAGGGCGTGCCCCAGGACTGGGCTCCGGGCGGCTCGACGATCCTGGTCGCCCGGGATCAAACCCGCCCGCCGGACGGCACAGAGCCGGTCCGTCCGGGGATTTTCGCCGGAAACCCGGTCGGGGGGGGGACGCAGACGGCCCTCTTTGTGCCCGAAAGCGGCAGCGCCGGTGCCGCCCGGTACTCACCGGACGGCCGTCTGGTCGCCCTGCTGTACCTGACCGGGGGCAAGCTGAGACTGCTGGTCGTCCCCGCGGATGGGAGCGCTGCTCCACGCGACCTGACGCCGGGCGGGACCGATCTGGCGGCCCCGGCGGTCTGGGCTCCCGATGGGCAGTCCCTCCTGGTCGCGGGGCGCGAGTCCGGCGGCCAGAGGCAGTACGTGTTGCTGTCCGTTCCGGTATCCTCGCCGGGGACGGCGCTGCGCCTGTACTCCCAGGCCGCGGGGCTCACGTCGCCGTGGTGGGCGGGCGACGGCACAATCTACTTTTTGCGTCAGACCAGCCAGGGTAGCGTGCTTGCGGCTCGCCCCGCGGCGGGCGGACCGGCCGGTGACCTTCTGTCGGCGGTCCGCTACGCGCTCAGCCCCGACGCGCGGTGGCTGGCATATGTCGCCGAAACCGCTCCCGGCGAGGGTTCGCTGCGGGTGCTGCCGGTCGCTGCGCTGACCCCGGGAGGACCGGCGGGTATCGAGATGGCGAGGGGCGTGGTCGGCTCGCCGGCATGGTCACCGGATGCGCGCGAGCTTGCCTTCACGTGGCGCACCCCGGGACAGCCGGCGGAAACGACCGCCTCGGACCTGTGGATGGCGCGGCCGGACGGCAACATCAAACAGCGTCTCTCTTCGGGGGCTGGGACCGGCGACGTCGGCTTTTCCCCGGACGGAACGCGGATCTCGTTCGCCCTATACCCCGGGAGTTGGCTGCCAGGAGAACCCCGATCGCTCGTGGCTGTGCTGGATCTGCGTTCGAAATGACCGCTGCCCCCAAATGCCGCTGCCAAGCTTAGCGAGGGTTGGGTGCTTTGTCCTTCTGCCCCTTGCCCTGGCCGTCCCCACCCGCGTCATCCCGTTCCAGGATCTTGCGCGCAAGCTGCTCCCAGAAACCCTTTGCCTCCTGCGCCAGACGTCCAGCAACTTCCTCGACCGCCCTGCGCGCCTTTTGCGGCAGATCCGAAGCGACCTGCTCGAGCGTCGACACAGCTCGACCCGCTGCCTCCTCGAGCCGGGCGAAGGCACCCTGGTTCTTTTCATTCAGCTTGACCGAGCTGAGCAGGTCCTTGGCGCGTTGCAGCAGCCGCTCCTGCTGGGCAACCACGGCGCCAACCATCCCGGCGCGGCCGCTGGCGACGAGCGCCCTTGCTTCGGCCGATCGCCGTTCCACCAGGATGCCCAGGTACTCGGCTTTCTTGGCAACGTCGCGCATAAGCACAAGGCGCAGGTCCTCAAACCAGCGTTTGATGCGGTAACGGAAGGACCCGGGAAGCACCCCGACAGCCTCAGGCACAGCCGCGGCGTTTTGTGTTAGGAGCCTGCTGTCCGGTTCTCCCGCTGGAGCGGGGATCTCGGGCAAGCCCGCGGCGGCAAACGCAGGCGCGGGGACGATGGCTCCGGCCAGCACGGCGGCTGCGACCAGGCCGGCCAGCGCCACCGCCGCGATCCGCCTCGACAGACGGCGACCTGCCCCCGGATAGCCCAAGATGCTCACAGCTGTCACCTCTCTCCTGCGCACTGTTCCAACTGGTCACCACATCGACGTTCGGAAGTGGCCTGATTAGCAGCCTTTAGTCCCAGGAGCGTCGGCACGCGGCTCGAACCCCCGGGCAGCACGCGCTGTTTCCAAGGGCGATATTGCCGTCCATTGTACGGAGATTGGCCATTGACGGGGCGGCATACTGGCAGGAACGAACCTGCCGGCGGCCAATACACTAGCATTAGGAACAGTGGTGTTTCTTCGCAGGGGAGCCATGCCTGGGAGGAAAGGAGCCTCGTGATGACCCGACCGCAAATCACGACGCGTGCGCGTCACGCGGGCGCGGGGAGCATGGTTCGTCTGGTGGTTGCCGCAGCCCTGGTGTTTGCCAGGTGGTACACCTGGCCCACCGCCGCCGCCCCGGATCTGGTACAGGTTGCCCGGCAACACGCGGAGCAGGCATTCCCTTGGGTGGAGCTCGGCCCGACGGTAACCCAGACCGGCCGCTTCGGCAGCTACCAGCTGACCTTCCGCGGCCGGCGCGATGAACAGGCTGCAACGGTCGCCGTGTCCGTCTTGATTACCCCCGAGGGTCCCGAGGTTGCAGGGGCAAACGTCATCCTCGGCTCACCCAGTAACGTACCACGACGACTGGCACAGCTCGTCATGACGATGGTGTTTCTTGTGCTGGTCTTCTTTAAGGCAATCCCGCAGACTTTCGGTCGCAAGTGCCCCCGGGACGGGTCACTGCTGAAGCTATCCGAAGCTGTGGCCGTCCCGTCGCAATACGACAACAAGGGGCTTACCCGTCCAGCCATCATCCAGCGGACCTGGGCGTGCCCGCGCTGCGATTTCCGCCATGTGGCAGCACTGCCCGATCCCAATCACCGGCCCTCGATGTATGTCGACTCCACGATGCTCGTCTCGGGGAGATACATGGTGTCCGAGAGACTCGAGCGGGTTTTCAGCGAGCGCCGGAAGGAGACCCTGGCTCGCGGGGTCACGGACGAGCAGTACGCCGAGAAGCTGCGACTGGCGCAGGCTAGTGCGGGGGAGGCCACATCGCGGGACTCTCCGTGGCGTCAGTAGCGGGTGTTTATTCGCAGAGGATATCTGCGAGGAGAGGAGCCTCGAGATGACCCAACCGGAAGCTCCGCCGCACAGGCATTCCCGCGGCGCGGGGAGCCTGGTGCGTCTGGTGATCGCCGCGGCGCTGCTGTTCACGATATGGTACACCTGGCCCACCGCGGCCTCGCCGGATCTCCTGGAGGTTGCCCGGCAACCCGCAGAGCAGGCTTTCCCTGGGATAGAACTGGGCCCGTCTGTATCCCAGACCGGCCGTTTCGGCAGCTACCAGCTGACGTTCCGCGGCCAGCGCGATGAGCAGACGGCCACGGTCTTCGTATACATCTCGGTTACCCCGGAGGGGCCCCGGGTCACAGGATCAAAGGTCATCTTAGGCTCGGCCAGCAACGCGCCTCTCCGGCTGGCGCAGCTCGCGATGGCGATGGCTATTGTCATGCTGGTCTTATTCGGCGCGATCCCGCGGATTTTCGGTCGCAAATGCCCCCGGGACGGGTCGCTGCTGAAATTGGACGACGCCACGATCGTCCCGTGGCAATACGACACCAAACTCCTTGCCCGTCCACCCATCATCCAGCGGACCTGGGCATGCCGGCGATGCGATTTCCGCCATGTGGCGGCCCTGCCCGACCCCAAATACAGGCCCGCGGTGTACTCCAACTTCAATCACTCGCATCAATGGGAGCAGATGATGAGCCAACGACGCGAGGAAGCCGTGGCCCGTGGGGTGACGGACGAGCAGTACGCCGAGATGCTGAAACAGGCCAGATTAAGGGCGGCGGAGGCCACTTCGCGGGACTCACCTTGGCCTCGGTAGCAGGCCGGAAGGCGGACGCCCACCGGCGCCCCTACTCCTCGGGCCAGCAGGTCGCCTCACGCCAACCGCGCTTGGCTGCGGCGCGGGGCTCGGAGGCCGGGTAGCCGGGACTGATCGCGGCCACAAGCTCGGCCTGTCCGACGACCGGCTCCAGATGGCATTCGATCTGCTGTGCAGCGTAGAACACATCGCATATCCACAGGCTCCCCAGTCCGGCATCGAAGGCGGCAAGCAGCATGCTCTGGATCGCCGCAGCTACGCCCTGGATTTCGGCCGAGTGTGGGTGTAGGTTTCCCCTACTGGCGGCAATCTCACGTCCGGTAGGGCTCGTGTTGAACACCACGATCAAGACCGGCGCCTCGTCCATGATGCGGGCCGAGTTAGGGGCGCTCCCCTTTGGCCTGTCAGCGGGGAGAGCATCCAACTGATCCCGCAGCACCTGAACCAGGCGGGCCTTGCTCGTGCCCTGCAGCACAACGAAACGCCAGTTCTGCATGTTCTTTGCCGAAGGCGCCAGCGCCCCGGCCTCAAGCACCTGCTCTATCAGCGGGCGCGGGACCGGGTCCAGACAAAAAGCACGCACGCTGCGGCGGCCGCGAATAGCCTCCATTGTCTGCAGCTGACCTTGGCTCCTCTACAGGCACGACAGGTGCCCGGTCTGGCTTGCGCTACATGCCCGAGACAGCACGCCCCCTGCGGAACGCCTCAAGGTTGAGGGCGACGGTCCGCGCGGGCACCGCGGCGGCTATGACCTGCTCCCAGATGTCCGCAGGCTGGTCCGTGAAAACTGACAGAGCCCCAAGGCAGACAACGTTGGCCACCCTCGGCTGGCCGAGCTCGGCAGCGATGTCTCCCGCCGGAACCAGCACCGTACGGCCTGACGACGCGCGCAGCCGTTCCGTCAGGTCGGCGGGATACCTGGCCTGACCCGTGGAGACGGTCACGGGTGTAATCTGCTGCGTACTCGTGACCACAACCCCGCCCATGCGCAGATACGGGAGCGCCCGGGCTGCCTCCAGCAGCTCAAGGCCCAATATCGCATCGGCATCACCGGCGTCGATCACCGGCGACCAGACCCTCGGGGCGCGGCGGACAAAGCTGATCACGCTGCCGCCGCGCTGGGCCATGCCGTGAACCTCCGACGTCTTGACCTCCATGCCGCCGCGGTGGAGGACTGCGGCCAGGACTTTTGTGGCAAGCAGCCCGCCCTGACCGCCGACGCTGGCTATCACGAAGTTGTCGAGGTCAAGGCAGCTCACTTTCGCTTGCCGTGCCGAAGACGCAGCGTTCACTGTGGTCACCGTGGGTCACGCTCCTCTTCCTTGGGACCCCCTAGTGCCCCGCTCGGGCACACGGCGGCGCACTGGCCACAGTCAATGCACAACTCCGCCTGGACCTGCGGTCTCTTGCCGTCCCTGCCAAGCGCGGGACAGCCGATGCGAAAACACGCGCCGCACTCCGTGCACAGCTCGGAGGCAAACGAAACCGCCGCAGCCGCGCGCCGAGACCGGGGCAAAAGCACGCAGGGCCGCCGGACGATCAACACAGCCGGCCCATCGCCGGGGACGAGCGACGACTTCACAGCTCCCTCAAGGGCCTTCATGTCGCCAGGGTCGACGACCGCTAGCCGGGTCACACCGCACGCCGACACCAGCGCCTCAAGGCTGACGCGGGGAGACTCCTCTCCGCGGGCGTTCCAGCCGGCCGCCGGATGGCCCTGGTGACCGGTCATCGCCGTCGTCTCGTTGTCCAGGATGAGGAGCACGATCGGGGTGCGGTTGTAGACGGCGTCGATGAGGGCGGTGATCCCCGAGTGGACAAATGTGGAGTCCCCTATCACCGCAACCACCCGCTCAGCCTGCTCAGGCGGCAGAGCCCGGCGCATGCCGATCGACCCGCCGATGCTGGCGCCCATGCACGTGCAGGTATCCATCGCTGAAAGGGGCGGCAGCGCGCCCAACGTGTAGCACCCGATGTCCCCGGTCACGGTCAGCCGCAGCTTGCGCAACACGTGAAACACGGCCCGATGCGGACAGCCCGGGCACAGCACGGGAGGTCTGACGGGCAGAGCCGCCGTAGGCGCGGACCCATCCACCCCGGCCTCGTCGGCCTGGAGCAACGGCGCCCCGGAAAGCCCGGCCCTCTCCGTCTCCCACTCGGCGACCCCCTGGCGGACAAGACTGGCCGTCAGCTCGCCGTGCTTCGAAAAGACCTGCTTGCCGACCGCCTCGATACCCTGGTATTTGAGCTCCGCCTCCCAAAAAGGGTCCAGCTCCTCGACCACATACAGCGTGTCGACACGGCCCGCGAAGTCGCGCAGCGCGTTGGCCGGGAGCGGGTAGCTCAGCCCCAGCTTGAACACCGGAGCCTCCGGAAATGCCTCACGGACGTACTGGTATGCCACCCCTCCGGTAACAAAACCCCGGGGCGCCCTGCCCTCGTCGTGTCCCTTGGGCCACTCAAGGCGGTTGAGCGGAGTCGTTTCCGCAAAACGGGTCAGGTACTGCAACCGGTTTTCGGTGAGCGGCTTGCGCATCCGGGCGTGTCCGGGAAGCATGACGTTCTTGAGCGGGTCCCGGCGATACGGCCGGTCGGGCGGGCAGACCCTCTCGCCCAGCTCCACCGGGGAGCGTGCGTGCGATATGCGCGTGGTTGTCCGGAGGATCACCGGGGTATCAAACTCTTCCGATACCCCAAAGGCGGCGGCCGTGTATTCCTTGGCCTCGCGGCTGTCCGAGGGTTCCAGAACGGGCAGACGGGCGAACTTGCCATACCATCGGTTGTCCTGCTCATTCTGCGATGAATGCATCCCGGGATCATCGGCGGTCACCAGAACCAATCCCGCGTTGACGCCCATGTAAGCCACGGTCATCAGGGGGTCCGCCGCGACGTTGACCCCTACATGCTTCATGCACGCTATCGCCCGCGCACCGCCCAGGCACGCGCCGATGGCAACCTCCAGCGCCACCTTTTCGTTGGACGACCACTCGACGTAGATGTCCTGATAGGAAGCCAATGCCTCGATGATCTCGGTGCTCGGCGTGCCAGGATACCCGGTGGCCACCCGAACGCCCGACTCCCAGGCCCCCCTGGCGATCGCCTCGTTGCCGTGAAGCAGCACAGCCTGCGCGGCGGCGCGTACGGCCATGTACCAGTCCCCCGCTCTTTAGGGCTATGGTGCGCTAAAGAGAACCCCAAGCAACATGCACAAACCCCAAAGAGGTTCGCCAATCAGGCGGGGTCTTCCTCCGGCCCGTCGGCCCGGATCGGCCAGCGGAAAGTGGCCATCGGGGGCGCCGCCCGTCACCGCGCGTCGCCCCGATGGCTCCTTTGTCCGGATGGCTCGGCTCAGTACAGGTTTGGCGGAGCCGTGCCGATCATGCGCAGGGCGGTGATGATGCTGCCCCGGTGGTGGATTTCGTGAACGGTCCATTCATACCAGAGATCATCAAGCGTCCACTCGGCGCCCCACGGGAGCTTGACCGTCTGGGCCAGGTCGGCGTCGCTCAGGGTGAGAAAGTGGGCCCGCGTGGCCCCGGTCTGCCGGTCCATGGCCTCAATGATCGAGCCGATCGTGGGATAGTGCTCGATGTCGAGTCCCGTCTGCCACTCCCACACGCCGGGAGTGACGGTGAAGGCGTCCACGGCGGTTTTTTCGCCCGAAAGAACGTGCAGGATCATCTCTCCCACGGACATGGACCCCTCGGCGGGACGAAAGCCCTCCTTGCCCTGCGGAACCGCGTGCGCCAGCTTGCGCATCGCCGCCCGCGAGCTCTCCCAGCGCCTGATCATCCTCTTGACATCCATTGCGAATACCCCCTGTACTCGGTGAGATTGTTGGTGCTGCGAACAGCTGTTCGATGCCGGATTGGCAATTCCTTCCGGAAAGGAAGATTCGCCAGGCATTTCGCCCCAAGTAGGATTCCGGCACAAAATGTCCAATCATTCGCGGCATGGCCATCGTGTACCTGATACCAGCTCTTTACGATACCGCCCTGGGGATCGTCAGCTTTGCCTTGCCGCTGTTCCTGCTGGAGTCCCGCGTGGACCCGGTCACCATGGGTTCGCTGTTGGCGCTGCCGTCGCTGGTACAGATCTTCGCCCGCGTCCCTGCCGGCCTTTTGTCCGGGCGCGTGGGCAACATCAACGGAATGCTTCTAGGCTGCCTACTTATGCTGGCCTCCGGCGCGCTCATCGCAGGGGCTCCCGTCGGGATTCTTGTGGCATGTGTGGCCGGGGCGCAGGTGCTGTCCGGTCTCGCCCGGGCGAGCTTCTGGCCTGCAAACCAGGCATTCGTGCTCGATATGGCAAGGGAGCGGGCGGCGGCGATTATCGGTTTCTACAATTTCGTGGTCACGCTCGGCGGGATGCCGGGCCCGCTGCTTGCGGGTTGGCTTATGATACGCGGCGGATATAGATGGCCGTTTGGGCTGATGGCGTTCCTGCCGGGCGTGAGCGCGGCGCTGCTTTTGACCCGGCGATGGGCAACGCCTCCTGCTGAGCCGGTGCCGGGCGAGCCGGCGCAGGTCTGGCGGGCCCCGGCTGAGCCAACACCGGCCGAACCAGCGCCGGCCAAGCCAGCGCCGGGCGGGCCAGCGCCGGGCGGGGCCGCTCCCCCGGCCGAGACGGTCTGGAGCCGGATCCGCGTCGTGGTACGCTCGCCCGGTGTGTGGCTGGCAAGCCTGACGTGCCTCATCTCGGTCATCCCGTTTTCCGTCACGGCATCGTTTCTGCCCGTGCTGCTAAAGACGAGAGGGCTGTCCGCGGCATCGATAAGCCTTCAGGTCACGGTGCGCTCGGCGTCGGTCGCGCTCTTTTCCCTGCTCTCCGGGCCATTTGTCCGGGTTCCGTACCGGGCGGCCTTGCTCGGCGTCTCGGCGTTGCTCGGCACGGCCGCGCTGTTCATGATCCCGGTGGTCGCGGGAGGGCGGCTGACGGTTATGCCTATGCTCCTGTTCGGACTCTGCGGCGGCGCGATGCACAACGTGCAGATGGCGGCTGCCGGCGAGGCGGTTTCGAGACAGCACCGGGCTCTGGCGATGGCTTTCGTCGGCTCAATCGGCGGCGTGGGGATGACGCTGATCCCGGTTGTCCACGGCTGGATGGCTTCGCTCGGATGGCTGGAAGAGGCGTTTCCCGCGACGGGACTGGTCATGGGGCTCATCGGTGTTGTGGCCTGGCGCTGGTGCGCCGCGCTCCAGAAGGGCCTTCAGGCGCCCGGACAAGCGCCCGCGGCACGCTCCCAGCAAGCCGCCGGCTAGAGAAACCCCTCCGAAATTCCTCAAGACAGGACGCCGCCGAACCGCGGCGAAACCATGCCGGTGAGAACGCACCGAGCCGCGGCTAGCTGCCTGTCCGTCGCAGTTTCGCGCGGCACCGGAAGGAGCGCAGGCCGTCTTGGAAACGCTTGAGGCTGCACGCCGGCAGTTCGCCGTCACCGGCCATTCGATCTACCTTGATCTTGCCAACCAAAACTCGACGCCCAAATGCGTCCTCGACGAGCTGGTTCGCTTTCACACCGAGGCCCACCGGCGCGGGGCCGACAAGCAGGGGTACATCGACCGCATCGAGACAGTCCGCGGCCAGCTTGCCGGTCTCCTGCACTGCGACCGCAGCGAGATCGCCCTGACCAAGAACACCTCGGAGGGCCTCAACATAGCCGCCGCCGGGATTCGCTGCCGGCCCGGCGACAACGTCGTCCTGAGCCAGTTCGAGCACCCAAACAACGTCTACCCGTGGCTGGCGCTGGCCCGGCAGGGCGTCGAGGCGCGGATTGTCCGGCCGGCCGGCCGCGTTGTTCAGGCCGGGGACCTCATCGCTCAAATCGATGAGCGTACCAGGGCGGTCACGTGCTCTCTGGTGAGCTTCATGCCCGGCGAAAGGCTCGACCTTGCCGCCGTTTCCGCCGCATGCCATGCCCACGGCGCCTACCTTGTGGTCGATGCCGTGCAGGGCCTCGGAATCGTGGACCTTGACCCGCACGCGCTGGGCATCGACCTGCTGGCCGCCAGCGGGCATAAGGGGCTTCTCGCCCCGCACGGCGTCGGGGTTCTGTACTGCCGCCGCGAGGTGTGCCCCGAGATCGAGCCCGCGTTTGTGGCGCGGGCGGGGATGCGGAGGCTGCGCCCGATGGAGCATGACTCGACCCAATACGAGTACGCTCCGCTGGACGACGCGCGGCGGTTTGAGATCGGCAACTTCAACTACTCCGGGTTTTCGGCGCTGGGCGCGGCGCTTGAACTGATACTCAGCCTGGGCCTCGCGCGCATCGAGCGGCACGTGCTGGGACTTAGCGGCCGTCTAATTGACGGGCTGCTGGAGATGGGCCGCGTCGACGTGTGGACCCCGCGCGAGCCGGCGCGGCGCGCAGGTATCGTCGGGTTTGTCCCTCCGGGAGCCGAGCGGGTCGGGGCGGCCCTGCGTGCGGCCGGAGGGGTGTTTACGATCCGCCGTGAGGCGATACGGTTTGGGTTTGGTTTCTACAACACGGCAGACGAGGTCGAAACCGTCTTGCGGGTCATCCGGGAGGCGATCGCGTGAACAGGGGATCGAAGGTCGCGGTGCGGGTTGATCCCGGCCTGAGCTACCCGCAGCAGCACGACGTGGAGTCATACATCGACAGGCAGGCGCCGGTCTACCGGGCCGTTGCGGAGGTACTCGACGACCTTGGGCTGCCGCGGCTGCGCGGCCTCGTCGAGCCGGGCGACCGCGTGCTCATCAAGCCCAACTGGGTTTCCGAGCGGCACCCAGGCGGGGAGGAGTTCGTTTTCGGCAACATCACGCACGGCGCGGTGCTCGCGGCGCTGGCCGACATGGCCATGCAGCACGCCGGACCGGACGGCGAGGTTATCATCGGCGAGGTGACGACGCAGGAGGCCAATTTCGCGCGGATGTGCGAACTGTGCGACACCTGGCACGTCGCGGCGCTCCTCGAGGAGCGCTACGGGCAGACGCTGGAGGTCATGGACCTCAGGTCGCAGGTTGCCCGCGTCAGGCCGGACGGCCTGGTAACTGGGCTTCGAGAGGCCCCGGGGATGGCGGACGAGGACTACCCGTTCGGCGACCCCACCGGGTACTGCGCGCTGGACCTCGGCAACAGTAGCGAACATGCTCCGCGCGACGGCCTCGCCGGGCTGCTGCGGGTGACGGATCACACTTTCAGCCAAGGGATGAAAGACCGCCAGACGCGCGAAACCGGCCGCCACCACAGCCCCGGGCGGCACGAATACCTGTTGCCGCTGATGGTCCTGGGCGCGGACGTCTTCATCAACGTCCCCAAGTTCAAGACGCACGTCAAGGCCGGGGTCACGCTGGCGCTCAAGAACCTGATCGGAACCAACGCGCGCAAGGCGCTGATCCCGCACCGCAAGGCCGGCCCAACGGACCAGGGCGGCGACGAGTGGCCGGACGCGGGGCAGCTCGAAGGCCTGGGGGCGGCTCTGACGCCGGAGCTGCGCGCCAACCTCGAGCGGGTTGCGACGGCCAGGGACGCCAATTGGTTCGGCAACGACACACTGTGGCGGACCATCCTCGACCTCAACAAGATCCTGCGTTACGGCAGCCCAACAGAAGGGCTGTGCGCCCGTCCGCAGCGCAAGTACCTGGCCGTGGTGGATGGCATCGAGGGGAGCGACGGCGCGGGCCCGACGAACGGGCGGCGGCGTCAGGATGGTGTGCTCGTAGCCGGCACCAACCCGGTCTACGTGGACACCGTGGCCGCCACGATCATGGGCTTTGACTGGCGCGCCCTGCCGCACATCGCGCGGGCGTACGGGCTCGACCCCGCCGTCAGGCTTGTGGATGAGGGCCCGGAGGCTATCGAGGTCGTCGCGCGCCCGCAGCACCTGGCGGCCTGGCGCAGCCTAACGCGGCAGGCCAGCCTGGGCTACGCGGCGGCACCCGGCTGGATCACCAGGGTCGAGCTGCCCTAGGCGCGATCAGGCGCCGCAGCGCTACCGGTGCTGTCGGGGCGCGCGGGGCGTCGGAGGCGCGGCGCCGCCTGCTGTCAGTCTGGCTAGAGCTGCTGCATGGGCTCCGGCGGGCCGTACTTGTCGAGTTCCTTCTCAAGCTTCTTGAGGCCGCCCTTGCCGAGGACCTTGACCACCCCGGTGCGGAAACTCTCATAGTCCTCATAGCCAAATCGCTGAGCCAGAACCAGCTCCATGTCCTTGCGCGTGGGATTTGGGTTGGCGCTGCCGGTTTCGGTCATCCGTCGCTCGCTCCTCCGGGATGGGTTGGTGTGGCCGACTTACCCACGCCCGCTAGCATGCCCATTTAGCC
>JAUYEG010000144.1 GCA_030691505.1 Bacillota bacterium
TTGACGCACGAAAAGGCCTGAAGGTTCCTGGTCCGGGCCCCCTGCTCGGCAATCAGTCGATACCGGCCTGCCTACCCCTGGTCTTTGTACTTGGCCGCAAATACGTGGAACGCCGGCTCCTGATCGGCCGGCATCGCCGACTTGTACTCAAGCCCGCCCGTACGCTTGCGGAACTCCGCCCAGGCCTTTTCCACCAAGGCCGGGTTGGTCACCATGACGTACCCAGCCTCCGCCAGCACCTTGGCGGCGGTGATCATGCCGGCATGGCCGATGCTCATTCCCGCCTGCGCCGCGTACTGCCAGGAGTGCCCAGGAGTGCCCAGAGCTTGGCACGCCGTCGAGATCTGCGCCGTGGGACAGCACCAGCTCACATCGCCGACATCGGTCGAGCCCCGAGCCTCATCCGGCACCGCCGGGCGGTCAAGCACCTCGTCGTTGAGGTACTTGTCCCACCATTCCTCTGGAACCTGGCGTTCGCGCAGGGTATTGCGCTTCGTGGTCTCCGGCCACGTCTTGGATATCTCCTCGGCGAACTTCTGGTCCTCAGGGCTGAACTTCGGCGCACCCACGCGCTTGAACGACTCATCAAGCACATCCTCGAGCACGTCGTTATTGAGCACGTTGTAGATGGCCTTGATCAGTTTCAACTCGTAGCGGGTGTCGGTCATCTCCGCGGCGCCCTTGGCGCACTTGATGATCCGCTCCCACAGCTCGTCGATGGCCTGGCGCTCCGCGGCACGCACGAGGTACCACACCTGGGCCTCGGGCGGGACCACGTTGGGCTGTCCGCCTCCGTTGGTGATAACGTAGTGGGCCCGGGTGCGCGGCGGCATGTGCTCGCGCAGGAATTCGACGCCCATGTTCATGAGCTGCACCGCATCGAGGGCGCTGCGGCCGTTGTGCGGGTCGCCGGCCGCATGGGCCGAGCGGCCGAAGAACGTAAAGTAGGCGGCGTTGTTGGCCAGCGACGAGCCCGTGCTGACCCGGTTGACGGCGCCGGGGTGCCAGGTCAACGCGATGTCGCAATCCTTAAACACGCCGTCGCGGGCCATGAAGGCCTTGCCTGAGAGGTTTTCCTCCGCCGGGCAGCCGTAGAAACGGACGGTGCCCTTGAGCCCCTGGGTCTCCATTTCTTTCTTCAGAGCGATCGCGGCGCCGTAGGAAGCGGCGCCGAGCAGGTTGTGCCCGCAGCCGTGGCCCGGGCCGTCGTAGATCAGGGGGTCACGGACCGGCACCGGCTTGTTGGATACGTTCGTGAGGGCGTCGTACTCGGCGAGGAAACCGATGACCGGCTTGCCGGAGCCCCACTCGGCAACGATGCCCGACGGGATGCCGCCTGCGCCCGTCTCGACCTTAAACCCCTCCGATTTCAGGCCGTCGACCAGAATCGCGGCGGACTTATTCTCCCACAAGGCCAGCTCAGCAAGCTCCCATATCTTGTCGGAGAGCTCGACAATGTGGTCACGCTTCTCATCGATGTACTTGATCGCGTTCTTGGCCAATACGCTCAATCTCTAGTCCCTCCCGCTCACGGTGAGTTACGCTGTGGGGCACCGACGTGAACCGGCCCCGCCTAACGTGATTTCGTGCACCGAACCATTTGGTCCTGCCCGGTCTGCCGCAGGGCTCCGCCGGCGGGCCTAGGTTGCCGCCGCCAGGTCCCGCCGTGCCTGCTCCATGAGCTTTGGATCATTGGCGAGCCGCCAGGCGACAAGCGCCATGGACTTGGCCCCGATGACCATTCCGCGATGGCCGGCGGGGGAATTGGTGGCCTCGGTTGCCTCTTTGGTGTGCATGACCAGCCCACGGGGACCGACAATGATGCGGCCGGACATGGACGGCACATTCTTGGTGATGATGCCCATGTCGTTGGAGTGCTGCACCGGTCCGGTCGGGGCCTCCCCGAGCTCGTCCTCGGGAACCCCCACGTCCCTGAGGGCCTGGGTAAACAGCCGGTTAATCGTGGGGTTGAGCACCACCTCGTCGTAGAGCTGCGCGTGCCGCCGGTACTCGACCTCTCCGCCGGTGGCCAGGGCGGCGCCGCGTGCGCAATCCATGACCCTGGCGACAACGTGCTGCACGGTGTCCATTTTCGACGCCCGGACGTACATGCGCGCCACGGACTCGACGGGGATTATGTTCGGGTTTTCCCCGCCCTTCTCGATCATCCACTGGATGACCACATCCGGCGGAATATGCTGCCGGAGCACGTTGATGGCGGCCTGGGTCAGCATCATCGCATCCTGCGAGTCAACCGAGTCCCAGCGCGGCCGGCCAACAGCCGGGCGCCGCCCCCGGAACGTGAGCCGGAAGTTGTCCCTGGCGAGCGAAGGGCCGCCGCCGGAGAACGGATCCCCGGGGTGAACCATCATCACCGCGTCGACCTTCTTGAAAAGGCCGGCGTCGTGCATTATCACCTTGCCGCCCGCGTTGGGCCTGAAACCCTCCTCGGCGGGGGTCCCGAAGATGTGCAGTCTGCCGCGAAGGCGGTCCTTGACGGCGGCCAGGCCCACGGCGGCGCCCAACGCGGCGGCGCCGATGAGATTGTGGCCGCAGGCGTGGCCGAGTCCGGGCAAGGCATCGTATTCGGCGAGAATGGCAACGGCCGGCCCGTCCGCCGCACCCTCCAGCACCGCATCAAATGCGGTTGCCAGGTCCGCCACCCCGGTGGTCACGGCAAGCCCCTGCCCCCGAAGTTCCGCAGCCAAAAGCGCACTCGACCGGACTTCCTCGTAGCCAAATTCCGCGTACCCGTGAATCTCGTCAGCAACCTCGGTCAAACGCACCGCTCGTTTGTCGAGGCTTCGCAGATCGCCCTTTCGTCCGCTGTGAGGTTCATATGGTCTGTAGTCCCCCTTCTAAGGCTTGACCGCTTGGCTACCCGTAAGGACTCTCCTCAATGTTCACGACCTGCTCCCGGAAACCTCGCTCGTGCAGTCTCTTTTCGCCCTGGGCGTGCACGCGTTCGTGGCGATGCTGCCGAAAGAGATAAACGTGGAGCCAACAACGCTGGGCAAACGTTGCTTTCCTGCAACAGATGCAGGATGGGAGCCATAAAGGGGATAGGAGCTATTCAGGGCCCAGACGGCGCTAGATTGCCGGGCATCTCGGGCCCGCGGCGGGCCAGTACCGCAAACCCATCTCCCATGGCGCGGTGAAGCTTGCGGCCGCCCACCGGCGGGCCAGCGGGCAACCTGGCAATGAGGCCCGCGGCGGCGGCGAGCTTAGCTGGAGGTTGGACCGGATCGTTGTGACCGCAGAGCAGCCTGTCATACCCTTGCGCAACCAGCCTCGCCGCGCGGCGCAGGCTTGCCAGATACGCGGTTGGGTCTGACTCCGGCAGGTGCGCGTAGAGCGCACCGCCGTAGAAAAAGTCCCCAGTCATAACCTGCCCCATTACCGGGTCAAGCAGCGCGATGCTGTCGGGAGAGTGCCCCGGCACGTGGACGACCTCCAGCCGGCGGTCGCCCAGGTCCAGCAGATCACCCTCGGCGAGCAGCAATGTCGGCGAGGCTGGCAGGATGGCGTATGACTGGTGCGACGTGCCCGCGGGATACGGCGGCGACGGCAGCGCTGCGGAGCAGCCCCTGTAGGCGCCCCTCACGGCAAAGCCGGCCAGCCCGCCGCAATGATCGAAGTGAGAGTGCGAGACAACGGCCACCACCGGCAGCGGAGTGAGGCTCCGCACCAGCGCCGCCACGTCCCCGATGCCCATGCCGGTGTCAAAGAGCAGCGCGACGTCCCGTCCCCGGAGCAGGTAGGATACAACTCGCTGGCGGTGGTGCGGCTCGGCGATCGCCGTCACGCCGCGTCCCAGCTCCAGGAGGCTAAACCAGCCGTCGGGGAAAGCCCTCACTTGCGGCCTAGCTCCGCTTCAACCTCACCGCGCAAACGCCCGAAAGACAGCCCGCCGTCGCGTCCGGCGGCGGCAAGAAGGGCCTTGGTCAGGTCCTCGGTGGTTGACTCCAGGGCGATCATGAACTGAGTATGGGCGAAATTGCGTCTCGGGTCGCCGGGGTCCTCGCCATAGACGGCCTCCAGCAGGTCCACGAGCATCTGGTCCATCGCATACAGCTTCAGGTGGACAAGCTCGTGAACGACCAGTTCCTCCAGGTTCTCGCTCCGGGGCCGTTCGTTTATCAGGAGAACCGCCTTCCGGTCCTCGAGGTCGACCTTGATATCGCCGGACTTGCGCCAGCCGGCTGGTCCAAACACCAGCTTGATATCCCAATCGCGCAGGCGGAGGATGGCCTGCCAGCGGTCGAGGCGCTCGAGTATCTCGTTGTGGCTCATGTCCCTGCTCCTTTCCTGTTTGAGCCGGCACCGCGGATTCCGGCGTCCGGCCCAAAGGTACACTGGACCTGTGCCGTCGAAACCGGATTAGAGACCACGCCGGAGGTGTCCCGGATGAGAGTATGTCTTACATCTGTGCACGGAGGCAAGGAGTCTGTCTTTCATGGGTCCGCCCTGAGCATCTTCTTTGGCCCTACCCCGGCCAGCCGGGGCTGCGAACCCCGGGCGGCTAGCCCGGTCAGCCTGGTCGGTCGCATTGACCTGGGTCCGGACACCGTTGCGCAGCTAAAGGCCGTGCCGGCGGGGGCCCGCGTGACTGTCAGGAGCGCACCTGTCGATACGTGAGCTTTGGTTCCCACAGAGCCATTTTCGCAGCGGCCACAGGGGGTTTGATCATGACCTATCTGACCATGGCGGACGTTCAGGCGGCAACGCTGGGCGGCGCCTATCTGGGCGGCGGGGGCGGCGGGTGGCCGGGCGAGGGACGGCGGCTGGGTGAGCTGGCCGTCGGCATGGGGCGGCCCCGACTGATCGCCCTGGACGAACTCGACCCGTCGGACATCGTCGTGACGGTCTCCTCTGTCGGGGCCCCGGCCTCAGCGGAGACGTACGTGGAGCCCATAGACTACGTACGTGCGGTGGAACTGCTGGTGCAATCGACCGGCGGCGTACGCCCGGCGGCGCTGATCACCAATGAAAACGGGGGCGCGGCGACCGTGAACGGCTGGCTCCAGGGCGCGTGCCTTGGACTGCCGGTGTGCTGGACGCGCCGTGCAACGGGCGTGCCCACCCGACAGGCGTGATGGGCGCCATGGGACTCCACCGTGTGCAGGGCTACGTCTCCACGCAGGTCGCGGTGGGCGGCGATGCGGAACGGGGCCGGCGGGTCGAGATCACCGTCCGGGGCGGGCTCGGCCCGGCGGCGGCGCTGGTGCGCCAGGCTGCGGTGCAGGCCGGAGGGCTGGTGGCGGTGGCGCGCAACCCGGTCACGGCCGGGTATGTCCGGGAGCACGGGGCTGCCGGCGCCGTCAGCCAGGCCATCGCCGTGGGCCGCCACGCCATGGCGGCCGATCCGGACAGCCGTGCGCACGCGGTTGTAGCCTTCCTGGGCGGCGCGGTCCCGGCCAGGGGGGTCGTCAGGGGCTTCCGGCTCAGGACGACCGGCGGCTTCGATGTGGGCGTGGTCACCGTTTGCGACCCGGACAAGGGGATGCACGAACTCACCTTCTGGAACGAGTACATGACTTTGGAGAGCGGCGCAGCCCGGCTGGGCACCTTTCCCGATCTGATCATGACGCTCGACGCAGAGGGGCTGCCGCTGACCAGCGCCGAGATGCGGGAGGGGCTCAAGGTCCAGGTGCTCCTCGTTCCCGCCCAACGGCTGATCCTCGGCGCGGGCATGCGGGACCCCGAGCTTTTCCGGCCGGTCGAGGAGGCAACGGGCAAGAGCGTGGTCAGGGAGGTGTTCGGGCGCTAGGTGCTTCCCAGGCCCGCGCCGCCTGCGCGCAGGTCCCGCCGCGATTCAAGACCATGTAGACCCCGCTGAAGCTCAGGGCGAGGAAATCGGTGATGCTGATTCCCTCCGGGTCGTTCCAGAAGCCGTGCACCTCGCCCCTCACCCTTCGCTGGCTGCTCTACACCCAACATAGGCTCAGCGCAGGGATTATGTGCAGCAGGGCCGCCGCGCGGGGGCGACCCCCAGGGTTTCAGAGCAGCCGCGCCCCAAACCCCTCCCGGGAAGCCGAATTGTCGTAGATCTCCTTGATACGCACCAAATACGCCGGCCGGGACGGCCAACGTTCCGGCGACGGCCTATGGTACACGTCGTGCTGGGCGTTGAGGAGGGTGTGATACGGCCCCTCGCCGTGGATCTCCACCGTGCCCCGGACCTCAAACGATACCCCCGGGGGCTGGAAGTAGCAGAGGGTCACCGCCGGGTTTTCGCGCAGGTTGTCCCAGGTGTGCCGTTTGGCCAGCTCCAGAGACCCGAGTAGCGAGAAATCGAGCCTTGCCGCGCACTCCGGCCCCCACACATGCTTTGCCAGCAGTTCGAGGCCGGCCTGGCTGTAGCCATCGCGCCAGCCGAGGTCGATATGGGCCAGGTACGCCTCTATCGTCTCCTGCAGGCACTCGTCCCGCGGGATGAAACCCACCCCCTTGACCGCGCCGTTGAGCCCCGCCGGCCCGTTTGACACGAAGACGGGGCAATGGCGGGTGAAACCCAGGAAGAGCTGCTCAGGAGGTACTTTCTCGCCGGACGCCATCCGCCTGACCATCTCGGCCCGTCCCTCGTAGGCCCACTCAAAGAACCGCCGCGGTAGATCCATTCGAGCCACCTCCGCCCTACCCGGCTGGTACCCTTCGCGGGTACTTCAGACCGGTGTCAAGCTTGTGTCGTACTTCCCTCTTGGCCCTGGCCGCGAGCTGGCCATCATGCTCCGCCAGAAACCCCTCCACCGCCGCCCGGTCAAAGCGGACGAGCTCGCGAAGCGCCCAGGACATCGCCTTGACGACCATGTCGTCCCTGTCAGAAGCCAGCATCCGGCAGACCGTCAGCGTGCGCTTGGTGTCTCCCCTCGGGTAGACACAGCTCACGAGGGCGGCGCGCCGCCACCACCGGTCGGGGGAGCGGGCCCAGCTGTGGATAAGATCGTCACCCACAAGGCCTGCGTGCCAGGCCGGGCCGGATATGTAGGCGCCAAAGCAGTCCGTTTCTCCCCAACTCGCCATACCCGACCCCAGCTCTTCAACCAACTCCGGGGTGAGTCTCCGGAACGCGGGCCGGTGCTGGTGCAGCAGCTCATAGGCCACCGAGCGGTGCCCATAGCGGGCGAGCAGCGTGCGCGCCAGCTGCATAACGTCAGGCGCCGGGGCTTTCCTGAGGGCACCTGAATACTCACGCCGAACGGCGCGGATCTCGGGCACCTTGGCCCCGGGCGATAGCTGTCTCAGGCGCGCGTCTATTTCGGCTGCCACCACGGAGGAGTCCATGCTTGCGGTCACCCCCTGATCCTAGCCGGGATTCTTCTGCGACGCCCGCGAGGAACCTGTCGCCGCAGCAAGATGGCCTAGCCTGAGAAGGTATCGCCGTCAGTCCCCCGGAATCCCGGCCTCGGGCGGGCTGCTTGTGCCCCGTCAGGTTACACTAGCGGGTACGCCGCGGTGGGCCCATCTGAGCTCATTCTGTGCTGGGAGTGGTCGGAGGCATGGCTACAGTGGCTGAAACGAAGAGAACCTTCATCAGGGCGGGGCTGTTGCTTGACGGCAACGGCGGGACGCCGCTGCCGAGGCCCGTGGTCGTGGTCGAGGGCGACCGGATCACGGATGTGCTGACGGGAGAGCTGCCGGGCGGCGTGGACGGCGCAGTTGTCGACCTCGGTGGTGCAACACTCATGCCCGGCATGTGGGACGTCCACAGCCACATCACCGGAACCAGGGGCTACAGCGCCGCGGACTCCATCGTTACGCCCCACGACCTGATGGTGCTGCGCGCGGCGGAGGACTGCCGCAAGATGCTGCACGCAGGCATAACGTCCACACGCGACTGCGGCAGCACGATCGCCCTCTCGCTGGCCAGGGCGATCAAGGAAGGCGTCATCCCCGGGCCCAACATCTGGGCCTGCGGCCGCATCGTCACCCAGACCGGCGGGCACGGCGACACGCACTTTCTTCCCATTGCGGTGGTCCAGGAAAGCCCGGACTCAATGGCCCGCCTGGCGGACGGTCCCGACGAGTGCCGGCGCGCGGTGCGCGAGATGCTGCGCCTCGGGGCCGACTTCATCAAGACGGCCACGAGCGGCGGCGTCGGGTCCGAGAAGAGCCACCCGCTGGAGGAACGGTACACCCCGCCGGAGATCGAGGCCATCACCAGCGAGGCGCACCGCTTCGGGCGGCGGGTCGCGTCGCACGCCCAGGGCGCGCCGGGCGTCAAGAACGCCATCCGCAACGGTGTGGACACCATCGAGCACGGCTACTACATCGATGACGAGTGCATCGGGCTGATGCTCGACCGGGGTACCTTCTACGTGCCGACGATAGCCCTGCTTGACGTGTTTAAGGCCTCCGTCAAACGCCCGCTCGACATGCCCCCCTGGCGCCTGCGCAAGCAGCTCGAGTGCATGGAGGTCATGGAGAAGAGCTTCGTACGGGCATACGAGGCCGGGGTGCGCATCGCCACCGGGCCGGATTACTTCGGCGCGCCGATGCGGGCCCACGGCGACAACGCCGACGAGGTGATCGCCATGGTCCGTTACGGCATGAGGCCCGCGGACGCCATCGTGGCGACGACCCGTACCAGCGCCGAGTGCGTCGGAGTTGAGCGGGACTACGGGACTGTGGAAAAGGGCAAGGTCGCCGACATGATCGCCATCAAGGGCAACCCGCTGGATGACATCGGGCTGGTTAAGGCGGGCATCCGCTTTGTGATGAAAGGCGGCCGGGTGTTCAGGCGGGACTGATCACTGGAGCCTGACAACCACGGGGCGCACGATTGTCTGGAACATCTCCCATGGCCGCTCCCATCGACCGTCATGGCCCGTAAGCTTGGCGGTCCATGACAAGCCGTTAGAGCGGAGCTCCACCTCCACGGGGACGTAGAGGAAGAAGTCGCCCGCGAGCGTTTCCACCCATGGCGCAAGAGCTATGGCCAGATCCGCATGCTCTCCCGGTTCGAGGCGGAGCGGGAGTTCACAGGGTGTCCAGTCAAGAAGGCCAGTGAAGTCAGCAACAACTAAAGGGATTGTCACTGTGATGACCCCTGAACCGGGCGGGTAGTCCCGGGAACTGGACGGCCGGGCAGGCTGAAAACGGTACACCTCGGCGCTCGCGGGAACCAGCCAGGGTAGCGTCACTGTTCTAAGACCCACTACCTGTACCGCCTCGGATGTGGCGGAGATGCTCACCGCGGCCGCCAGCCCGCTGGTCGACAGACGGATGATCGACAGGCTATCGTCGAAACTCGCCCATGCTTCATGCAAGAGCAGAGTAGCGCTGATGCTTGGGCCCGTGGGCGACGGCCCCTCGCCTTCGAGGAGATGGAGCACTCCGATGTC
>JAUYEG010000012.1 GCA_030691505.1 Bacillota bacterium
GCCGAAGACCGCGTCCACCCCGTTCAGGGCTCCCTGCTCGATCATCGCCCTGGCGCCGGCGCCGAGTTCCTCCGCTGGCTGAAACAGGAAGACGACATCGCCCGTAAGCGATTCGCGCCCGGCGGCAAGCACCCGGGCGGCGCCCAACAGGGCGGCGGTGTGCGCGTCGTGGCCGCACGCGTGCATGATCCCCTCGTTTTGCGAGGCATAGTCCAGCCCCGTCCGCTCGGACTGCTGTAGCGCGTCCATGTCCGCCCGGAGGGCGACGGTCTTGCCGGGCCCCGAGCCCCGGAGTCTGCCGACAACGCCGGTGCCGGCCGAGCGCCTAGCCTCGATGCCCAGGGCCGCGAGCGTCTCCTCCACCCGCGATGCGGTGCGTTGCTCCTGCCAGCTGGGCTCCGGTAATCTGTGAAACTCCCTTCGCAGCTCAACTACCCATGCCGAAACGTCATCCATGCGCCAGGCCCTCCTTCGTCAGCTTCAGTCAATCTTTTGCGCTAAGGGCCGTCTGCTCCTGTACCCGGCGGGGGCAACAAGCTCATTGCCAGGCGCATCCAGAGAGGCCCCGTCTTGCTCGGCGGAAACCGGCGGGTTGCGCGGCCTGTCCCCATCGGGCTACGATGTGCTCGAGCAACCAATGGAGGTGTGAGGGCAATGAACCTCAAGGGCACGGAGACCGAGAAAAACCTTTGGGCCGCCTTTGCCGGCGAGTCCCAGGCACGCAACAAGTACACCTACTTTGCCTCCGCTGCGCGCAACGAGGGCTTCCAGCAGATCATGGCC
Organism: Bacillota bacterium; assembly: GCA_030691505.1. GTDB lineage: Bacteria > Bacillota > Sulfobacillia > JAUYEG01 > JAUYEG01 > JAUYEG01. The sequence goes on from JAUYEG010000012.1 coordinate 784, forward strand.
ATCTTTGAGGAGACGGCGGACAACGAAAAGGAACACGCCAAGGTCTGGGCCAAGTATCTGGGCCTCGTCGGCACCACGGAGCAGAACCTCGAGGAGGCTGCCGCAGGCGAGAACTACGAGTGGACTGACATGTATAGGAAGTTCGCCGACACCGCCGAGGCCGAGGGGTTCAAGGAGATCGCCGAGCGCTTCCGCGAGGTCGGCGAAGTGGAGGAGCAGCACGAGAAGCGGTACCGCAGGCTGCTGGAGCGCCTCTGCGCAAAGACGTTATTTATGCGTGAGCAACCCATCGACTGGCATTGCCGCAACTGCGGCTACATCCATCACGGCACCGAGCCGCCCAAGGTCTGCCCGGCCTGCGTTCATCCCCGGTCATTCTACCAGCCCAAGCCGGAGAACTACTAGGCCATGACCGCGCTTGGCGAGATCTATCGCTGCGAGATCTGCGGCAACATCGTCGAGGTCCTGCATACAGGCAAGGGGCAGCTCGTCTGCTGCGGCGAGCCCATGGTATCGCTGCCGGAGCTCACGGCCGACACCGGCTACGAGAAACACGTCCCGGCTGTGACGGTTGACGGGGACAGCGTGCATGTGAGGGTCGGGGATACGGCCCATCCGATGCTGGACAAGCACTACATCGAGTGGATTTCCATCAGTACGCCTGACGGGCTCCGCTGCCGGCGTTTTCTGCGGCCGGGCGAGGCCCCCGAGGCGACGTTCGGATGCGTTCAGGGTGGGGCGGTAACGGTCAGGGCCTACTGCAACATCCACGGGCTGTGGATCAAGACCGGGTAGTCCGCCCGCGCCTGCTGGGCATCGCCGGCAGCCCACGCCGTCACGGCAACAGCGAGATCTTGCTCGATCTGGCCCTCGGCGCCGCTGAGGGCGCCGGGGCCAGTGTCGAAAAGCTGGTCCTCGCCCAGCTATCAGTCATGCCGTGCCGGGCCTGCGACGTATGCGTCAGCGGGCGCTGCATACAGCGTGACGACATGGACCGGCTGTACCCGCTGCTTGAGACAGTTGACGTCCTCTTGCTGGCCACGCCCGTGCATTTCTACGGCCTGCCGGCGCTGGCCAAGGCGCTCGTGGACCGAGGCCAACTCTTCTGGCACCGGAAATACGGGTCCGGCCCGCCGGGTCCGTCCCACGTCTCCCCGCGGCGCGGGGCGCTGATCGCGGTCGGCGCCACTCATGGCAAGCAGCTGTTCGTGGGCACCAGGATGACGGTCAAGAACTGGTTTGACACCATGGACGTCGACTACGCCGGGGAACTCCTAATCCGCGGCGTGGATGCCCGGGGGGCGATTCGCGACAACGCCGAAGCCCTCAGGGATGCCGCCGCCCTGGGAAAAGCCCTGGCCGTCCCACCGGGAAAGGCCCTGTCCACCCCGGGCTAGCTTGCCTCGGCCGGGCCGATGAAGCGGGCGTGCAGCGCACGCACCGCTTCGTCGGCCCTGTCCGGCCGGATCAGACAGGACACCCTTATCCCCGAGGTGGATATCATCTCGATGTTGATCCCCAGTTCGGCGAGGCATTCGAACATAGCTGCGGCGACCCTGGCATCCTGGTTGATGCCTGCGCCGACCACAGAGACCTTGGCAGCCTCCTCGGCGGCGACGCGACGGGCCCCGACCTCGGCCCCCACCTGCCGGCAGGCCGCCAGAGCCGCGGCGCTGTCGTCCTGTGCAACCGTAAAGGCGATGTCGTTGCGCCCCTCGCGCCCGCGTCCCTGGATGATCATGTCAACCTGGATGTTCTGTTGCGCGAGCGCCGTGAACACCCTGGCGGCGACGCCGGGCACGTCCGGCAGCGCCTCCAGGACCACCTTGACCTCTCCCTTTGTGTGGGTCACCGCGCGCACCAGCGCTCCCTCCATGGTCTCACCCATTGCGCATGCCTCCTCGATTACCGTTCCGGGGCCGGACACCAGGCTGCTCTTCACGATCAGCCGCACCCGGTGCCGGCGCGCCAGCTCGACCGAGCGCAGCTGGAGCACCTTGGCCCCGAGGCTGGACATCTCTGACATCTCGTCGTAGCTCACTCTGGGCAGGAGCCTGGCGCCGGCGACGACCCGCGGGTCGGCCGTGTAAACGCCTGCCACGTCGGTGTGGATCTCGCAGGCATCGGCCTCAAGCGCCGCAGCCAGCACAACCGCCGTCGCATCCGAGCCCCCGCGCCCGAGGGTGGTGACCTGCCCGTCCGGTCCCGTCCCCTGGAAACCCGCGGCGATCACGACCTGACCCCTGGCGAGCGCAGCGCGGATGTTGTCCACATGGACCCGCGAGATCCTCGCGCGGGAGAAGACTCCGTCCGTGACTATCCCGAGCGCGGCGCCGCTGAGGGATATGGCGTCCACCCCCCGGTCCTGTAGGGCCATGGCCAGGAGGGCTACGGACACTTGCTCGCCGGTTGATACGAGCGCGTCGAGCTCACGCCGGTCCGGGAGCCTGGCTACCGCCCCGGCCAGGGCGAGCAGGCCATCAGTGGCATCCCCCATGGCCGAAACCACAACCACCAGGTCGGAGCCGGAACTACGGGTATCGGCCACGCGCGCCGCCACGCGCAGGATCAGCTCAGGAGTGGCCACGGAGGAGCCTCCATACTTCAGGACAATGAGCGGCCGGCGCGCCCCGGCTCTGCCGCGAGCCCTCATGCCCTCCACCGTCGGGGCCGCGGCGGTGCCCTGCTCAACGGCTGCGCCCCGCTGGTCTACAAGCAAGTCAAGGACGCGGCACCTTACGCCGGCCCGAGCAAACCCGTCGGCCATCGCCGGTCCCGGGCTTTCGCCGACGCCAAGGGCGATGACGGACGGGCCGCTGCCGGAAAGGCTGATGCCCCAACCTTCGCGGGTCGCGGTCCTCAGCATGGCGGCGCCGCCGGGAATCAGGGGGAGGCGGTAGTCCTGGTGCAGGCGGTCCTGCATCGCCGTGGCAAGCAGGTCGAACCGACCCTGGGCCAGGGCAGCCACGAGCAGGGCGGTGCGGCCGACGTTGAACGCGGCATCGGTGAGCGTCACTTCGTCGGGAAGCACCTTTCGCGAGTGCTCGGTGCGCAGGGCAAGTTGGGGGAGGGCGACGGCCACGCGGAGGCAGGCGGGAGGCAACATCCTGACCCAGCGATACCCGCCGGGCTGGGGGACGACCACGACCATGCCGCCGAGCAGGGCGGCCGCGACGTTGTCCGGGTGACCGTCCAACTCCGCAGCCAGAGCAAGCACCGTTTCGAGGGGAAGCGTCAATCCGGTCAGGCCGGACGCGGCCAGCAGCCCGCCGACTATAGCCGCCGCGCTGCTTCCCAGGCCGCTCGCCGGCGGAATCGAGTTGTCCAGGCGCAGCCTTACCCCCGCGGGTTGCAGTGCGTCGGCGGCCCGAAAGAACCTCTCCATGGCCCGCCAAACCAGGTTTGAGCGGTCACGCGGGAGATCGTCGCTCCCCTCGCCGGCCACCTCGATCTCCAGACCTCTTGGCACGGCCTCCGCCTCAACGAAGTTGTAGAGCGAGAGAGCCATGCCGAGGGCATCGAACCCCGGTCCAAGATTGGCCGAGGTCGCGGGGACCCGCACCCTCACGCGACCACTAGATCCCGGGGTCATCGACAGCACCTCCGTCACCGGCCGCCGCGAGGATGGCAGGGAACTCCGGCTCGACCACGGGCGGAAGACAGGCGCGTTCCAGCACCGCGTCGGGGTCCTTAAGCCCATGTCCGGTAAGCACCAGCACGACCGTCGACCCGCACGGGACGGCGCCCCGCTCCGCCAGGCAGGCCAGGCCGGCCGCCGCCGCGGCCGACGCCGGCTCGGCAAAGACGCCCTCATCCGCCGCCAGCAGATCGCGGGCAGCGAAGATCTGACTATCGTCCACAGCCAGAACCGTCCCGCCGGATTCGCGTATGGCGTCCATGGCACCGTTCCATCCGGCCGGGCGGCCGATGCATATCGCCGTGGCCCTGGTGCGCGGCTCCGCGATCGGCTCCCCCCTGACAAGAGGGTCTGCCCCAAGCGCCTGTACCCCGATGATGCGCGGGCAGCGATCGATTAGCCCGGCGCGGCGATATTGCTGAAAGCCCAACCAGTAGGCCCTGATGTTTCCCCCGTTTCCGACCGGCAGGACAAGGAAGTCCGGAGCGCCGCCAAGGGCCGACGCCACCTCGAAGGCCGCCGTCTTCTGGCCCTCCAGGCGCAGGGGGTTGAGCGAGTTGACCAGGACGGCCGGGGTCCTTGCGGCGAGCTCGCGCGCAAGCTCAAGGGCCCGGTCAAAGCCGCAGCGGACCGGCACCAGCCGAGCCCCGTACACAAGGGCCTGGGCGACCTTCCCCGCGGAAACCGCCCCCGCGGGCAGGATCACCAGGCACTTCAGGCCGGCGCGCGCGGAATACGCGGCCGCCGAGGCAGCGGTATTTCCGGTGGAGGCGCAGACCACCGTCCTCGCTCCCCCAGCCATCGCACCGGCCACCGCGGCGACCATGCCGCGGTCCTTGAAGGAGCCGGTCGGGTTTTGTCCCTCCACTTTGAGATGCAGGTCAATGCCCAGGCGGGAGCCGAGCCTGGGTGCCGCCACCAGCGGCGTCCCCCCTTCATGAAGTGTAAGACCCACCCCGGATATCTCCGGCAAGAGGTACGCCCGGTGCCCGGCAAGGACTCCCGGCCATGGTCGGTACACGCGCTCGTGCGCGCTCAACACGGATCCCTCCAGTTTTAAGCACAAAAGCCCCATCCCCAAGGGACGAGGCATGCTCGCGGTTCCACCCCTGTTGGCCGGCGACGGCCCGCTCGGACGCCGTCGGACAACGGCGCACCCCTGCTAACGGTGGGTCTCCGGCGGAGATTACTGGGGCCCTGGGGCCCTTTCGATCCGCGGCTCGGAGGCGATCTTGGGCCGTCGCGCCGCTCCCGGCTCACACCCGGGCTACGATCCCGGCCGGGTTCTCTTGACGGCGCGGTTGGGCCTACTCCTCCCCCTCATCGCCTGATGGTTGCTGCCATTAGGATATTGTGCCTAATTCTAGCGCAGGAGACGAGACTGTCAAGGGGGTGGGGGCAAGTCCGTCCGATATGTAACCGCCTTCCATCGATGGAATCTGATGCGCAACCAGCCGCGCGGTGCTATAATCTCCGCTAACACCCTTTGCCTGGAGGCACTATGGCGGAAACCACACAGCTTGGCGTGGGACTGCTCGGTTTCGGCAATGTCGGGCGGGCGGTGCTGGACCTTCTCATAGCCAACCAATCGATCATCAGACGGCGGGCCGGGTGCGGCGTCGTTGCCACAGCCGCGCTCGTCCGCGACCCGGCCCGTCATCTCGGGACGGTTCCGGCTGAGCTTCGCCTGACCACCGACGTCGGGACGATGCTGGCAGACCCCGGCATCCATGTGGTTGTGGATGCCATGGGGGGACTGCACCCCGCCCGGGAGTATGTGCTGCAGGCCCTGGCCTCGGGGAGACCTGCGGTGCTGGCCAACAAGGAGCTGCTGGCGACGGCGGGCCGGGAGCTGTTCGCGGCGGCGGCGCATGCCGGCGTTGACCTGTTTTTCGAGGCAAGCGTCTGCTCCGGAATGCCCGTCCTCCGGGCGCTGCGCGACGGGCTGGCCGGAGACCGGGTCACGGGGCTGGCGGGGGTTCTCAACGGCACGACCAACTACGTGCTCACCCGGATGGAGTCGGGCGTCCCCCTCGACCGCGCGATAGCTGAGGCCCAGGCCGCCGGCTATGCCGAGACCGACCCGAGAAGCGACCTGGAGGGCCGCGACGCCGCGTGGAAACTCGCCATTCTGTCATCTATTGCGTTCGGCCGGCGCGTCCTTCCGGGCCTTGTGGCCTCCAGGGGCCTCGACGGCCTCGCCGGGGGCGACCTGGAGTCCGCCCTGGGCATGGGGCTACGGCTCAAGCAGGTGGCGATGGCCAGGCTGACAGGTGAGGGGGCGGTCGAGGCGTGGGTGGCGCCGGTCTTTGTGCCCGCCGATCACCCGCTTGCACGGATCGAGGGAGTCGAAAACGGCCTGATGCTGTCCGCTGCCGCGGCCGGGCGTATCGTCCTGACAGGCCCGGGTGCGGGGGGTCCTTCGGCGGCGTCCGCGATAGTCGCCGACCTCATCGAGGCTGCCCGCAATTTACGGCAGGGAGTGCGCAGCAGCGGTTGCGTATGCGACGGCGAGGCGTGCGCCGCCGGCAGGGAGCGCCCGGCGCGTTTCTGGATGAGACTGGACGGGCCCGACGCTGCAACCGGGCCCAGCCTTGACGGCATCCCGGTAGAGCGGTCAGTTGCGGCTGGCGGCCAGGTGTTCGTGATTACGGGGCCCACTGAGCCGTCACGGCTCGAGGGGCTCGCCCATGCCCGGGGAGCCCCCCGCCCGATCCCGATCTTCGAGGAGCCAGGGACGCCCGTCAGCCTCTGATGCGGTCAGCCGCGAACTCAAAGCGGCGGGCTTCCGGGATCTGAGCCAACCCGTCGAACGCAACGCGTGACTGGACGGCCCGCGCGGCGGCGTGAGCCAGGTCCGGCTCGCCGATGAGCATGGCCCCCACAAGGTAGTCGTCCCTGAAGATCAGCTTCGCGTACCTTCCGCTCTCTTTGTCCAGCCTATAGACCTCCAGCCGGGGCTGACGCTCTCGCGCCGCGCCCTCCGGCGGCGCCGCGGGCGGGGCGGACGCGGTGCCACTTAGGAATCCTGCCGTTGGTATGCGGGCCGGGAGGCTCCCCAACGCCGGTCAGGTCTGCCGGGAGCGCGCTTGGAAGACCAGGCTGCGGATAAACTCGTCGCGGCCGGGGTTGTCGTTTCCGTCGTAGTAGAGGGAGATCATCGGCAGGCCGAGTTCCTCGCGCAGGGTGCTGAGGTGGCATTCAGTAATCAGGCCTCTCATGCAGTTGAAAGGGGCGACGGCCACAACTCCCTGCGCCTCGCCTCGCCCGGCCAGGGCCCGAATGCGGCCGATCGTCATCGGCAGTTCGCCGGCGTACAGTCCGGGCACGTCCGCCCGCGACAGGCGGCGCAACTCCCGAGGCGAGGGCTCGTGCAGGACAGCACCCGCCGCCGCGGTCAGCCGGCCTTCGTCCCTCTCCCCCAGGCTGCTGAGGCCAGCGAACATGAGGCTGCGCAGCAGGGCGGCCGGCCGCCAGGTCTGGGCGGCCTCGACCCGTCCCTCCTCACCGCTTATGAAGGCGGTATAGTGCAGGAACTCCGCCGCCGGCGACAGCAGGGCCTCACCCCCGGCCGCCTCAATCCTGCGCACGACGTCCTGGCAGCACCGGTCGTCGAGGCGTACGTAAAACTCTCCGGCCACGATGATCTTGGGGCGCCGGCTCTCCGTTCTGTCGACGCGGGCGAATCGCGCGGCAGCCGTGCGCAGCAGGTCCTCGAACGGCCCCAGGTGAGCCCCCCGCAGAAAATCGGCAACTCCGATGCGGGTCCGGCTCAGCAGGTCAAAGAGTTCGGCCAGGGACTCGGCGAACGCGCCCTCCGCGGCCCCCGGCTGGTTCTCATAGGGCCTCGTGGTGAGCAGCATTTTCTGCAGTAAGTCGGTCGCCAGCACCCCGTCAAACATGGCGGCCACAAACCCCAGGCCCAGCTGCTTGATCAGGTCCTCGATGCGAACGGAGCAGATCCTCTCACCGCCAAACCCCGCCCGGTTGAGCACGAGGGATTGCGTGGGAGCGTAGAGCCCGTAGCGGCAGGGCCCGCAGGACCAGGCCTGAAAGAAGGCCGCGTCCCCGTTGCGCGCGCTGCCGTCGCCGTGCAGGTAGGCCAGGAAGTCCTGGACGTTCTGGATCATGGGCAGGCATTCATCGCCATTCACGTAGTCCCGTGCGAGCGCGTGGTCGCGATCGAGGTTTCGCGGCAAGAGGCTCGCCCGCAGCCCGTGGCTCCGGAAGAGCGCCACGAACACGGCGGCATGGGGACTCGCGTCGGCGACGAGGATCTCCCGGTCGCCCAGCGCCGCCAACCCGCGGGTGCGCGCGGAGAGCAAGGTGGGGGCCTCGAAACGCTCGCGCCCCCGGCACGTGCTCCTGTATGCCTCGAGCCTGGTGATCATCCCGGCCGGAGCCGTATGCTCGTCCATGGTCAGCCTGAGGTAGCCGCTCACCTGGTCGAGGTAGTGCCGGAGCATGGCGTTGGGTCCGCATTTGAACGGATCCTGCAGGATGAGGTGCAGCCGGGGTAGTCCGGTCTCCGCCGCCCGCTCGTTGAGGTAGTTCGCGATAAACGCCGCTGACAACATCTTTTGCATCTGAGCCGGGTACACGTGGTCCATCTGCTCCAGCAGCCGGCCAATCTCCCGGTCGAAATCCTCCCTGCGCCCGAGAACAGTTGACCGGATGCGCCCCTCGTACCAGCCACGCACGTAGGCGATCAGGAAGTCCTGGGGGATGGCAAGAATGCCGCGCCGCAGCGCGTGGGCCATTGCCCGCTTCGAAACATCCTCATCGTAGAGTGTGTACGACCGGCCGATAAACACGGCGGCGATGGCCCCCGGCGTCAGATCCCCCGGCAGCCCCTCGATGACCGCCTGTCCTTCGGTCTCCATCTTCCGCTCGTATTCCGCCAGGGCCCGGTAGGCCGCCTTGACCGCTCCATGCAAGCGGGCCTCGCTGAAGCCGCTGCCCAGGAGCCGTTTTGCGACCGCACGCAGCTGGTCTTGGACGGCCCTGCGGCCGCGCCAGAAAGACACTTCCGCGCACACCAGCCGCTCCGGGTCCGGCCGCAGCGAACCGACGACGGCGCCGCGGATCGACTGCAGCAGCGGGCAGCTCTGCGGGCGCGGCCACCGCGCCGCCCACGGCAGGGGCTCCAGGTCGATGACCTCCGGCAGGAAGACGAAGTCGAGGTCACGGTCCAGGAGTTCCTTGTGGTGTCCGACCAGAACCTCGGCCGGGTAGCACAGCTCCGCCGCAAGCTGGCTCTTGCCCTGGTGAAGCGCGTCGCGCGAGTTGCTGTCGGACACCACCACCTCGGCGCCGAGAGACCCGAAAAAGCCGGCCCAGAAAGGGTACAGGTCAAAAAAGAGCCCGCCGCGGGCCAGCCCGACCCGCGTGCCGCCGGCCCTCCCCGGAGGGGTCATGTAGAACAGCTCGTTTCGCCGCGCGGCATAATCCGGCAGG
>JAUYEG010000040.1 GCA_030691505.1 Bacillota bacterium
CGGGGTCGTAGACCATCACGCGCTTGCGCCGTTCGACGACCGGGTCCGGGGTGGGCACCGCCGAGAGCAGCGCCCGGGTGTACGGGTGTAGGGGGTGCGCGAAGAGCTCTTCGGTTTCCGCCAGCTCGACGATCTCGCCCGCCCGGATGACCGCCACCCTGTCGGTGATGAAGCGAACAACCGACAGGTCGTGGGCGATGAACATGTAGGTCAGGCCCATTCTTTCCTGCAGCCGCGACAGCAGGTTGAGCACCTGGGCGCGGATCGACACGTCCAGGGCGGAGATGGGCTCGTCCGCGATGATAAAATCGGGTTCCATGATCAGCGCGCGGGCGACGCCGATGCGCTGCCGTTGCCCGCCGGAGAACTCGTGCGGAAACCGCGACGCAAACTCCGGCAGCAGCCCCACGTCAAACAACGCTTGTTCGACCTTGGCCTTCCTGTGCCGTTCGTCAAGGTAGTCCCGGGTGTTGTACAGCCCCTCCGAGACGATGTAGTCCACCTTTGCGCGCTCGTTGAGCGACGCCATGGGGTCCTGGAAGATCATCTGGATCTTGCGCGTGACCTCCCGGTCAAGCCCCTTGGGGATCACCCCGTTGATCTTCTGTCCCTTGAAGATGATCTCGCCGCCCGCCGTCTCGTTGATGCGCACGATGGCCCGTCCGATGGTGGTCTTGCCCGACCCCGACTCGCCCACCAGGCCGAAAGTCTCCCCCCGGTGGATCTTGAAGCTGACGTCGTTCACGGCCACAAATGGGCGCCGGGACCGCGTCCGGAACTCCACCCGCAGGTCCCTGACGTCCACCAGCACCTCGTCGCTGGCCTGGCGGCTCATGCGTCATACTCCGTCGCGCTGTACTTCTCACGCATCTTGCTGATGGTCTGCGGGGGCTCGACCTTGGGCGCCCGCGGGTCCAGCAGCCACGTCCGGGCGAAGTGCGTGGGGGTCACCCTGAAATACGGGGGCCGCTCGACGAAGTCAATCTTCAGCGCCCGCGGGTTGCGCGGCGCAAAGGCGTCGCCCGCGATTTCCGCGAACAGGTTGGGAGGCGTGCCCTGGATGGAGTACAGCGTCTGCCCCTTGATGCCGAGCTGCGGCAACGAGGAAAGCAGGGCCCAGGTGTAGGGGTGCTGTGCATCGTAAAAGACCTCTTCCGCCGTGCCCACCTCGACGATATCCCCGGCGTACATCACCGCGACGCGGTTGGCGACGTTGGCAACCACCCCGAGGTCGTGCGTGATGTATATCACCGTCAGGCTGTACTGCTTCTGGAGCCGGCGCAGCAGGTCGAGGATCTGGGCCTGGATGGTCACGTCGAGGGCGGTAGTCGGCTCGTCGCAGATCAGGATGCGCGGGGTGCAGGCGATCGCCGTGGCGATGACCACCCGCTGGCGCATCCCGCCGGAGAACTCGTGGGGGTAGTGATGGTACCGCACCTCGGGCTCCGCAATTCCGACGTTGCCCAGTATCTCGACAGCCCGCCTCCTGGCCGCGCCGCCCGTGAGCTTCTGGTGCAGCTCAACGGTCTCCTGAATCTGCAGCCCCACCGTGCGCAGCGGGTTGAGCGCAGTCATCGGGTCCTGGAAGACCATCGCGATCTTGCGTCCCCGGATGGTCAGCCACTCTTGTTCCGTCCTGAACTTGGCGAGGTCCCGGCCCTCGAACATAATGGACCCCGAATCGACCCAGCCGTTGTTGTCGAGCATCCCCAGGAAGGATTTCGTGAACACCGATTTGCCCGACCCGGACTCGCCGACGATGGCCAGGGTCTCGCCCTCGAACAGGTCCAGCGAAGCCCCGCGGATCGCCGTCAGCACGCGTCCGCGCAGGCTAAATCTGATCACCACGTCCCTGGCGGACAGTATCGCCCCGCCCATCCCCGCGCCTATGCTCGCATACATGCTCGTGCCCACGCTCTTCCCCCCGCTCTAGACATGATTGCGCGGGTCAGCCGCGTCGGAGAACGCGTTGCCCATAACGTAAAAGGAGATGGTGATGATGGACAGTACGGCGGAAGGCAGTATGAGCTGATAGCGGAGCCCGGGCGACATCATCAGCTGGCGCCCCTCGTTGACCAGGTTGCCGAGCGACGGGATGCTCAGCGGCAGGCCCAGCCCGATGTACGTCAGAAACACCTCTGACCCGATGGCCCCGGGGATAGCCAGCGCCATGCGTAGGAGGATCACGGACACCAGGTAGGGCAGCAGGTTGCGGGTGATGATCCTGCTCGTCGGGGTGCCCAGGCATCGTGAGGCCAGGTTGTACTCGCGGTCGCGGATGATGATGATCTGGTTGCGGACAAAACGGGCCATTGACAGCCAGCTCGTCGCGCACAGGGCGATGATCATCGTCGAAAGGCTCGGGCGGAGGATATAAGCCAGCAGCGTCATGGTGATGGTCGTTGGGATGTTGTCCATCACGTTGTAGATCTCCGTGAACAGGCGGTCGAGTCGTCTCACGTAACCCCAGAGGGCCCCAATGATAATGCCCATCACGACGTTCCACACGCCGACAAGGAGCCCGATCAGCAGCGAGGTCCTGGTCCCGCTCCAGATGCGCGCCCACAGATCCTGCCCGATGGAGTTGGTCCCGAACCAGAACTCCTCACACGGCTGCACGTTGCGAAGTTGGTAGTTGGTCTCCGGGTCCAGGTGTATCTTGAGCGGGCTTTTTTGCCCTGGCAGATAGGGCTGCACCACCGTGAAGGTGAGCAACACAGTGATCGCGACCAGCAAAAAGACCGCGCTCCTGTTCTTTAGGAAGACGCGCACCGTCGAACCCCAATACGAGTAGCTCGAATAGCCGGTCCGTTCTCCTGCCTGCTCGTCGTACTCGGCAAACTCGAAGAGAGCCTGTACCTCGGACGCGGACATGGAGGGGAGCTTCGCGCCGCCCGCCGTCGCGGCCGTCGCCGGAGAGCCGGTGGGCAGCGGCGCACCGGCCTTCCGCCTTCTGAACATCACCGTGCCCCCTCCCCTTTCTCCAGCTTGATACGCGGGTCAAATAGCGCCATGAGGATGTCTCCGAGGAACAGACCGACGATGCCAAGGGTGGCGTAGATGAGCACCAGGGCCTGCACCAGGGGGTTATCCTGGCGCTGGATGGCGTCAACCAGCAGACCGCCCATACCGGGGATGGAGTAGAGCGACTCGATATAGATCGAGCCCGCGATGGTCAGCAGCAGCGTCGTGGGAAGATACTGGGCCATCGGCACGAACGCGTTGCGCATCACATGGCGGAACATGACCGCCGTGTTGGACATGCCCTTTGCGCGCGCCAGTTTGATATAGTCCTTGTTGAGCTCGTCCACCATGAACCGGCGCATCCACATAGCGTACCCGGCGATGCCGCCAAGCGACATGCATATGCCGGGCAAGATCCAGCTCCCCGGCATGTCCCGGTCAAACAGCATGGGCAGGCCCGTGCCCCGGGTGACGTAGAGCTGGATGAAAAGCAGGTACACGACAGCAGGCACGGCGTTGATGAACACAATATACGTCGTGCCCACACGGTCCCACCGCCTGCCCTTGTCCCTGGCCTGCAGTACCCCCATCGTCAGGCCCACCGACAGAGACATGACTATCGCCGCGAGCCCGAATCTCGCCGAGTAGGGTATCTTGGGCTTGATGATCTCGGCAACCGGCACCTTGGGGCGGTAGATGATCGATGTCCCCAGGTCGCCGTGGAGCAGCTTTATGTAGAAATCCTTAAGCTGTATGTACCAGGGGTCCGTGAGTCCCATGCTGCGGAGTATGACTTCCCGCTGGGCGGGGGTGAGTTTGTCGTAGCCGTCGCCGAAGTAGCCCTCTTCGGGCATCAGCCGCATCAGCAGGAAGACAACGGTGATGACAATGGCGACCGTGATCAGGGACTGAGCCGCCCGCTTGAGGGAGTAAGCCAGCATGCTCTGCGCAGGCCGGCGGGGCCGCGATCTGCCCCCCGACCCTGGTAGTAGTAGTCGGGCCGGGCCTATTCCCATAGTCTCCCCCCTGTGTGGTGGACGCCAAGAACTCACCGATAGGGGGCCGCCTAATGGCGGCCCCCTACCCATGGCGTCACTTCTGGGCTACTGCCCGGCCGCTTTCAGCGCGGCAGCCCTGTCGGTTTCCCACTTGGTCTGGGCCGCTTTATACTCCGCGGCCGTCATGGCCTTCTTGAGCATGGCCTGGTACTTGAACTTCAGAGTTGAGACTCCGAACGGTGCGTAGGGGGCGGTGAAGGGGTCGAGCTTGGTGGCCATAAAGCCGCCGCCGCCCACCCCGTAGGGGATGAGGAACGCTTCCCCGATGAGGTGTGCTTCGGCCGCTGCATAGAACTCATAGCGCTTCTTGAGGTCCTTGGTCTCGGCCCTGGCCGCGTTGACCAGGTTGACGTACTTGGTGTTGCCGTTCTCCTCGGTGTAGCCGACGGCCAGCTCAGGCCAGTTGTAGTTGCTGCCCGGCGTAAACGGATCCGTGTAAGTGTGCGGGTCGGCGTAGTCCGGGCCCCAGTTGCACTCCTGGATGCAATAGTTGCCTGCGCGCCGGGTGGCGTTCAGGAAACCGGTGGCCGGGAATGGGACCGGGATGACGTCGATGTAGTCCGTCCCGAGCAGGGTCTCCAGCTGCTGCTCAACGACCTGGACGCGGTTGGTCCAGTCAGAGCTGCCGGTGTTGTAGGGCATCATGATCTTGACCGGGAACTTGGCTTTGCCCTGGAGATCGGCCAGAGCTTGGGTCTTGAACTCCGCTGCGAGCGTCTTCTTGAACGAATCAGCCTTGGTGAACGCTGCCAGCGGCCCGATCATGGTGTAGTCCGTACCGCCCGTGGCGACAAAGTTCCTCGGGGTGACCGTGTTGAGTATCCGACGGCTCGGTTCATAGGGCTCGGCAGTGATCATGGCCGCGACCCGGTCAAGCGCGTGGAAGATCGATTTCCGGAAGCTGAGGTTGTTGACGGCGATCTTCCAGTTGTCCGGCTCATACTGGGCATCGAACTTCGGATCAAAGTTGAAGGCGTAGAAGTAGGTGTAGTAGCTGGTCAAGGCCGGAACGACGAGGTCCTTCTTGGCCGCATCCTTCATCCAGGCGTCCAGCACCGCGGTCGGGATGCCGGTGCTGCTGATCTCGCCGCGTATGAACATCTCTGGGGCCAGTGTGCTGGCTTCCTTGTTATAACGGTAGGTCAGTTTGGTTATGTGGACCTTGTCCTTATCCCAATAGCGAGTGTTCTTGACGTACTCGCGGATGTTCTGCGGTTCGAAGTTCTTGAGGATGTAAGCGCCGTTGTATACCAGGGTCTTGTGGTCGGTCCCGAACTTGTCCTTGACCTCACTCAGGAACTTCGCAGGTGCGGGCAGGAAGCAGACGTAGGTGAGCATGGTCAGGAAGTAGGGGACTTCCTCTTTGAGCGTGTACTCCAGCGTGTACTTGCCCGTGGCCTTCACGCCGACTGTAGTGAAGTCGTCGGTGACTCCATCCCAGTAGTCCTGGGCGCCCTGCATGACCTCACACAGGATGTTGGACGTCCTCGAAGCGTTCGCTTTGGTCAGAATGTATTTCGCGGCGTCCACGAAGTCCTGGGCGACGACATCGCCGTACTCCTTGGCCTCCCAGGTGACCCACTTGACGCCCTCACGCAGCTTGAAGGTCCACACAAGCCCGTCCGCCGATCGGGTCCAGGACGTGGCCAGCGACGGCTTGAGCACGCCGAAGTTATCGTACTCCACGAGTCCGTCAACCGTATTGGCGGCTACAGCTTGTTCTGCGGTCGTGCCTGTGACGAGGTAGTTCATCGTGGTGAGTTCACCGGAGTAAACAGTGCGGTATTCCGTGGCTCCAATCCCGAGTGTGGCGCATCCACCAAGCGCTAGAGACAAAATCAGTAGGATCAAGATGGCTCTCTTCATTCAGGTTCCCCCCTTATGTCCGCGATCCATGGCACCCGTTTCTCGTATCCAGGGTCGTGTCCAGACCGGAAGGCGTAACGGGGCTACGGGCTGCCTCCCCTGATTGCATCCCCCCTCGGCCGTGGAGATAAGTGGTCCCGTTGTCAGTCTGTGCCCTAGCATTCATTACGCAGTGCCCCAGGACCTGCCAATTCCCCGTGACCGCTCCTCACTGTAACTGAACCGTAACTTGGTCTACACGGTGCTTGGCTCAGGCGCACACCTCAGCCAGTATGGGCCGTACCGGCTCGGCGATGGGGTTCGGCGGTGCCGTCTTGGGGAAAAACCTGGCTTCGCTTGTCTCAGCGCCGTCCGCCCTGAGTTCTCCGGCAAACCCGGTGGCAGCGTAGAGCACGGTAACGTTGTACACCTGGTCTCCATTGGGATACTGGTGGAAAAACCTCTCTCCCGAGTACACCCCGGACAGCCTCAGCTCGCCCAACTCAAGGCCTGTCTCCTCGCGTGTCTCGCGCCTTGCGGCCTCCTCGGCCGATTCGCCCGGCTCAATGAACCCGCCAGGGATGCCCCATTCGCCGCTGTCGGCCCTTCTGAGGAGCAGAATTCGGTCTTCGGTGTCGGTGATGATCACCGCCGCGCCGGGGAGGACCAGGGGCACATGGCCGACCAGCGCCCGGATACCGGCGAGATAGCCTGTCATGAGGGGTACAAACCTCCCATAAGAAAAGATCTCCAAGATGCGCAACCGTGTTCGTCCGGGCGGTGCATCATACCTCCTGTTCCCAGTGCCCCGGGCGGCCGGTTTTCCCCGATTTGCCAGCGCAGGGCCGACGGCGGCTTGAAGGACCGCTTGCAGGTACGACGCCATGACGGGACGAAATCGTTGTCCATCCCGCTCTACCACTATGGCCGGTAGGGGGATGTCGTGAAGGCCCTGCATTTTCTGGTGACCTACCGCTGCACCCGCAGCTGCCCGCACTGCTTCGTCTGGGGCTCGCCGGACGGCCCCGGCCGGATGACCACGGTTCAGGTGCGCGCGTACCTGCATGCCTGCCTGTCGCTGGGCATCCGCGAGGTCCATTTCGAGGGGGGCGAGCCGTTCCTCCACTACGAGCTGCTGCTGGATTGGATCGCACTGGCCACCTCGATGGGCATCAGGGCGGGGGCGGTCACCAACGGCTTCTGGGCGACCGGCGAGGAGGAGGCCCGAAGCAGGCTCGGCACGCTGGTCAGGGCAGGTCTCAGCAGCCTGATGATCAGCACGGATGACTACCACGGCGGCGACGAGGACCGCCGCAGGGCGTTGCTCGCTGCGGAAACCGCCCGCGGGCTCGGCCTCTCGCCGACGACAGCCGTGACCAACCGTGCACAGGTAATGTTCCGGGGCAGGGCCGCCGACACGCTGGCCCCGGCCGAAACCCCGCAGCTGGCCGCCTCGCTTACCAGATGCCCCCACGAGCACCTCGACCGGCCGGACCGGGTGCACATTGACGCCTTGGGCCACGTTCACCTCTGTCAAGGGCTGACTATGGGTCAGGCCGAAGACGGGAAGGCTCTCTGTGAGTTGCTCATCGGCTACCGGCCTGGCGCCCACCCGATCGTGGCTCCCCTCCTAAGGGGAGGACCGTTTGACCTCGCGACAAGTTACGGTTTGCCGGTGGCTGCCGGCTACGCCGATGCGTGCCATCTCTGCTATCTGACCCGAAAAGCCCTGCGCACACGCTTCTCGGCCTACCTTGCGCCGGATCACCTGTACGGTTGCGGGAATCCGGGCAGCATGTAGACGGTTTCCTCAGGTTTGACCCCGGCATCCAGGCGCTATCTCTTTCCCCATCCAGGCGGCCAGTTGCTTGACTGGCCGCGCTCCCTTGCAAGTCAAGCCTGATGCATATCCTTGGGTTGCTTGACCACGCGTCAAGCGGCAAGTACATCCTGGATGGCGCTGATGTGAGCAGGCTCGACAGGCGCAAGCAAGCCGCCATCCGCAACCAACGGATTGGGTTCGTCTTTCAGCAGTTCAACCTGCTTCCCCGGATGACGGTGCTCGACAACGTGCTCTTACCCACAATCTACGGAAAGAGCAGAGACGGCGCCGTCAGAGCC
>JAUYEG010000084.1 GCA_030691505.1 Bacillota bacterium
CCATGCGCCGCCCGGCTCGCTCAGGGCCGGAACAGCAGAGACAGAGTCGCGATACAGGGCACATCACCGCACAGCCAGGTCAAGTCGAGCGAAACGCGACGCAGTTTTCCCTGCTGGAGTTGGTCCAGAGAAGCGGTGACCGCTGCCTCGATGCCGGCTCTCTCAAACCGCGCAAGATACAGCCGCAGCCCGCCGGCGGATGCAGCAGGCAGACGGGCGACCAGCTTGCCCGGTGCGCCTCCGAGCGACACGCAGTCGGGATGGCCCAAGGCGGCGACGGCCGATGGCACACGAAGCATGACCGTCACGAACCGTCCCCAGACCGAGCGCTGGTAGCCGGTGCCTGAGAGCATAATCACCGGGTTTAGCGGCAGCGCCGAACATGGCAGGCGGATGGTTGGCTCGGACGGGTCCTCGTCCGGCGGGACGGAGGGGGGCGGTTCAGGGTCCGCTCCGGCGACGGTACGAACGAGCATGCCCCCCACGGTCCCCACCACAAGCCCGCCGTCGGCGGCGGCCGCAAGCGCCCCGGGCTCGCTGCCCAGGTTGAGTTGCCAGACAAGCGCGCCATCCGCGTCAACCGCGCGCAGATGGCCGTCCGCGGACCCGAAGAAGGTGCGTCCCGCCGTGTCGACAAGCGGCGCCATATGCGCCCTGATCTGGCCGAGGGTCTGAGCTGACCAAAGCACCGCGCCCGCACCGTCGAGGGCGTACAGCCTGCGGTTTGTCGAGCCGAAGCGCGCCTGCCCCTGCGCGTCAACCGCCGGCCAGCCCAGCGGGCCGCCCACGACGCTCCGGTACACCGTCTCGCCGTCGGGCCGGACGCACCAGGCCTCGCCAATGTTGGTGCCAACGTAGATCAGGCCGTCCGGACCAAGCGCCGCCGAGCTGTTGCTCGTCGCCCCCAGGTTTATCCGCCACAGCAGGGCCCCCGCCCGCGTCAGGGCATGCAGGTACCCACCACGGGACACCGCGTAGATCGTGCCGTCCTGGCCGATCGCCGGACACGACCGGACGGGCGATCCCGTCGCGTACTCAAAGACAACGGCGCCGGCCGGGCTGACGGCGCGGATGCGGCCGTCATCGCACCCAAAGTAGACCGTGCCGTCGGGCCCCACGGCGGGAGCCCCGTCAACCGGCGCGCTGAACGACAGCTGCCAGCGCTTTGCCCCGTTTGCGGCGTCGAGCGCCACGAATGCCGGGGGGTCGCGCAATCCCAGGTAGACCTGTAGACTGCCATCGGCCCTCGGTCCGAGAGCCAGTCCCCCGAGGGCGCAAAAGCCGAGATTGCAGGCCCACAGCTGCTCGCCTCCACCGTCCCGGCAGGTGACCCGCGCGCTGTCGGCCACATAGATGCGGCCCTGGTTGTCGACAACCGGGTTGCTGTAGACCGGAGACGCGAGAAACCGCGACCACGACTGCCCGTCATCCGAAGGCCCCGGCCGCCACAGCAGCCCGCTGTGCGCACCGGAGCCGCCAGGCATGGGCCAGACCCCCCACACGCTCCCGCCGGCAAACGCTCTTGCGCCGGTGTCGGGCCGCGGGTGAGGCAATCCTGAGACCAGCAGGATGGCACAGAGCACCGCCGAAAACCACCGCCCGTGGCGGCGCCGCGCGGCGTCCATCCGTCCCTTCCCCATTCCAATTACCAACTCCTTCCATGCGAGAGCCATTCGGGCTGCGGACGCGGCGGTCCTTCCTGGGCGGGCGGAAAGTGTCCGACTCGTTTCGTCACGGCCAGGAGACGCGGGTCGGGAAGGATCGCGGCTTGCACGGCAAGAATCAGTGGTGACCGGCTCGGCCCCGCCGGACGGGGCGGATGGGGGTGGCACGGACGGACGTCGAGCACAACGATGCGTTCAGGCGTACGGGCCTGCGGCTGCGAATCCCGTTTGAGGGGAGCAGATTGGCCGTCATCGGAGACGTCCACGGCAATCTGCCCGCGCTCCATGCGGCCATACACGATGCCGTGCGCCGGGGAGCCGGCCTGGTGGTCAGCACGGGCGACATCGTCGGTTACGGCCCATGGCCTCAGGCGTGCATCGACTTTATCCGAGAGCGCTGCATCCCGGTAGCGCAGGGCAACTACGACCGGGGAGCCGGAGAGGGACTGGCCGACTGCGGATGTGCCTACCGGACCGCGCGGGAGCGGCGGACCGGCCAGATCAGCCTGTCCTGGACCACACGCGCGATCAACGATGAAGGCCGGCAATGGCTTCGCGGCCTGCCATTTGCCCTGGAGATCGCGGGCACCGGCGGACAGCCGCTGGCCGTCGTTTTCCACGGCAGTCCCCGCAGAGTCAACGAATACGTCCGTGAGGACCGCCCTTTGGGGAGCCTGGGCGCCCTGCTTGCCGGCGACGCGGCGCCGGTGGCGGTCTGCGGTCACACCCACGTGCCGTACGTCCGGCCGCTTGGCGGAAACCGCCTGCTGGTCAACGCCGGGTCTGCCGGAAGGCCCAGGCACGGTCGGCCCTTGGCCACCTACGCCATGATCCACCTGGGTCGTCTCGATGACCCCGCCCTGCCCGCGGGAGAGCCATCGGAGGCAGCGGAGCTGATCGAGGTACCTTACGAGGCGGATCGCGCGGCGTCGGCGGTGCTCGCATCGGGACTGCCCGAGGAATTCGCCGTCATGCTCAGGACGGGACAGGGGGACTGAAACTGTGCAGCCCGCGGTAAAGCCGGCGGTCATCTACCTGCTGCGACACGGTCAAACCGCGCACAATGCTTCAGGGCGGCTCATGGGCCACCGCGATATTGGCCTCGACGAGGTCGGGCTGCTACAGGCCGAGACCGCCGCCCGCCTTGTGACGTCGCGGGACATCCGGGCCGTCTATTGCAGCGACTTGCAGCGCGCCCGCCACACCGCCGAGAGGGCGGCGGCCCGGCTGGGACTCGACGTCACTCCGCGCCCCGCGCTACGAGAGGTGGATGTCGGCCGTTGGGAGGGCCTGACCGACGCTGAGATAAGGAGCACCGACCCCGAAGCCTACGCGGCGGTCGGCGCGGATCCGTACGGCGCCAGGCGGCCCGGCGGGGAGTCGTACGCCGAAATGGCGGACCGCGTGTGGCGGGAGCTGAAGAGCATCGCCGCAGCCCACGCGGGCGAGGAAGTGCTCGCCGTCAGCCATGGCGGACCCATGCGCGCCGTCATCTGCCGCGTGCTGGGGCTTGCGTGGGAAAGGCGGCACCTGCTGACATTCCAGAACTGCGGCCTGCTCGCCCTGATCCACGATCGCGGAATGTACCGGCTGGAGGTCCCCGGCTGGGCCGTTGCGCCCACAACCTAGGGCGCTACTGCCGCGAAAGCCACTCCTCGGCAGCCGCGCGCGCCTCCGCCAGGGCATGCTCGATCCGGTTGCGCTGGCGCACAAACTGTATCCGGGCCATGTGGTACTGCGGGCTGCCGGTGTCCAGGGCGGCCAACCCGCCGAGTCCCGCGAGACCCGGCAGTCTCGGGACCGGCAGCGCCGGATCCTGGCCGAAACGCGAACCCGCGACGTAGCTGGCCGGGATGAGCAGGCGGCCGAGGCGCATGATCATGCGGTTAAGGCTCTCAAGGTTCTGGTCCAATCCCTGCCCGGACCTTTCCATGCCGCCGGTTTCGGCCTGCCAGGACAGGCGGGATGCGACGAGCGCAACGCGTTCCAAGATGACCTGCAGGGCGTCGGTCTCCCGCTGCAGCGGAACGAGGTCCAGACGCCCGCCGCTCTGCCGGGTCAGATCCCGCGCCGCGCCGCGGAACTCGTCGCAGACCGGCCGGTAGTCCAGCGGCAGCACCGGGGACATGCACAGCCGCAGCACCGTGAGCAGATAGATCCTGGTGTCGCGGACCAGATTGGCCTCGTCGATTTTGTCCATTGTGTCGTGCTCCGTGTGCCACCACCAGCCGAGCCCCCCGCCCCTCCTGCCGCCCCCGCCGATGATTGCGCGGAACGAGTCCGCCGTCTTGCCCGTTTCGGCGGGTTGCTGAGACAGGCTCATGTAGAGCGACGGGACGCCGGCGCCCCAGAAAGACTGGTCCCCTGCCCGGCCGAACCGCGTGCCCATGAACGTTTCGTCCGGAACGACGGCGCGGACACAGCCGGATGCCAGGTCCCGGGCCTCGGCCATTACGTTTGCTTCGCCGAGGACGGCCGCGCCTTTAGCGCCAGTCGAATCCACGTTGACGTGCGCGATGCAATTGCGCTCAATATCCGGCCAGTTCTGGTCGGCGTACCAGGCCGACCCGGCGTACCGTCCGTGTGAGTGGCCCGACCAGAAGGCGACACGCAGGCCGCGCCGGAGCAGGTGGGCGTTGCGCGCGAGCAGCCGGGCGACCTCCAGCATCGTGGCGTTGGCGGAGCCGTTGTCCATCGCGCCCCTGTGCCACGAGTCGAGGTGGCCGCTCAGCAGGACGTAGCGGTCAGGCTCGGTCTTGCCCGGCACCGTGCCCAGGACGAGCGGGATGTTGCGCCAGCCGGTGTCCACCTCGGCGAACATCCGCACCCGTACAGGGCCGGCGCGGAGCATCCCCTTGAGCAGTTCACCGGTCGATTCCAGCACGGAAAGCGCAGGGGTGTGCGGCAGGCGGTCCGCGTCAGCGGATTCCGGCGACCCCCAGACAGGCGAAACCGTCATCTCGTGCAAATTGGCGTCGTTGATGTGTATGTGCCCCGCCGCCCCCTGATCCTCGGCGATCTTCGTCGTCTCCGGACTCGCCAGGCCCTCGATGAGCACGATCTTGCCCCGCACATCGAGGTCGTCGTACTGGGCCCGGCTGCCGTCCCCCACGTACACAAGCTCTCCGGCCAGCCCGTCGGCAGGCGTCGCCACGCCGAAAGAGTGGGTGATGCACTGCGGCGAACGCTCCCGGGGCCCCGGGTCAGGCGATTCGATTAGCAGAGCAGCGCGTCCCGGAAGGCTTATCAGCGCGTCGTGAAAAACGATCTCGGCCCTGAGGCCGTAGTCGGCCAGCTTGGCACGCACGAACTCCGCCGACGCCGCCTCGGCGGGGCTGCCGGAAAGCCGCACCCAGCTCGCGATGCGGGCCGTGTTGGACATGAGTTCGGAACCCAGAACCCGTCCGACAAGATCGCGTTCGGTTTCATTGAGCTCCAGCCAGCGGTCACTCTCATCGTGAGGCATGGATCGTTCCTCCTTGGCCGTGGTCCGGTCGCTGAGGCCTATGGTCCGGGCTATGTGGGCGTATTCGAGCCATCCCGGGCAAACCCTGCGGAGCCGGGCCGGCATGGGGACTCACCAGCGGGTGGCGATGGCTCCGGAGAGCATGTTGATGAGGCATAGCACGACGACCACGGCGACGGGCCATAGCCGTACCGCGGCGCCAAGCTCGGTGGCGAGGGTTCTCCGGCGGGTTCCCGGAGGGAGGTCGTGCCACGGCGCCACCAGCGCGGAGCGCAATTGGGCGCGGGCCCTGAAGCTCAGGACCAGACCGGCGAAAAGGACGGTCGCGACCGCCAACGAGCCGAACGCGGCGCCCTCCGGACTCCCCAGCAGATAGCGGCCCAACACCGTCGAGAACAGGTTATTCGCGGCATGAACGGCAAACGCCGGCCAGATGGAGTTGTACTCCCAGGCCAGCCAGCCGAGGAACCAGCCAATGAGGAGCGTGCTGGGCAACAGCCATAACCCGTGGCCCAGCGCAAACAGGAGAGACGTGAAGCAGAGCGCGACAAGCCTGCCCTTGGGGCGCCAGAGCTCAAGCAGCAGCCCCCGGAACAGGAGTTCCTCAAAGAGCGGCGCAAAGACAACTAGCGTGAGGAACGAGCCCAGCGGTGGCTCGACCGCCTCTCCAACGGGAACCGCCACGGCGAGCGGGAGCGCGACGAGGCGGGACCAGGTCAGGATAGGCAGCAACAGGATGAGAGTTGTCGGGAGCCAGCCCGCCGACGGCCGGCGCAGACCCAGAAGCCCCATGGCCTGCTCAGGAGGTGGCGCAAGACGGGCGACGGCAAAGCCTAGGACCGCGGCGCCGGCGGGAGCGACGGCCTCAGGCACCAGCATCGCCAGGGGCGCCGGAACCAGCTGTGACCAGAGCAGCCAGGGCAGCAGCCGCTTTCTCAGACCAGGGCTTTGTGCCGCCTGCGCGGACGGCAAGTCCTCCGCAGGCCCGGAATCGCAGCTGCAGTTGGTGCCGACGGGCTTCATCCATTTCACCTCCAGACACGTTTCTCTCTGCATGCTCTCGATTCCCCCGCCGCTCGGAGGTTCGCCGCCGATTGCGGGCGAAACTAAAGCAAAGCCGCCCGCCGTAGCGCGGGCCCGGGGGTGAGGGCTTGCTGATTCCGATTACCTTCGTTGCCCTGATGGGGGCGCTCTACCTGTACACGCCGCCGACGCGTTCGGGCCGGCGCGGGGGCCGGTCGATGACGGTTTTCGCAGGCGTGCTCGTTGCCGCGATCCTCGTCTACATCTCGCTGACAGAACGGGACTGGTGGTCCATTCCGCTGCAAATCGAAGCCGCGGCGGTTCTGGTCAAGGCGATCGTCAACAGCCGGGTGACCAGCGAGGAAAAGGAAGAGCGCAAGGAAAAGGAATGGGTCCGCCCATCGGGGAGGCGCTCGGACCCGTGAGCGTGGTCCGGGAGGCGCGTGTGCGGGCCACGCCGCGGCAGGTCCTGGAGGCTGTACACGCCGGCCTTGGGAGATCGGATGACGCTTTCTACGATGTCCGGAGTCACGGCGGCCGCACTTTGGCACTGGCCGCGTACGAGCAGTACTTCAGCCGGGTGGGAAACCGGATCGCCCTCGTCGTCTCCGCCGATGACCTGGCCGGCGACGGATGGACCCTCGTGCGCGTGATCACAACCGGGAGCAGCCGCGGGCTGATATTCAACTTTGACCTGGGCGCGGCAGGCGACTACGCGAGCGAGGCCATGGAGATCATCGACCGGCTCGAGACCAGCCTTGAAGGCGGAAAAAAGCAGCCTCCGCTGCCGTAGAGCGCACGGAGGGCGGACCCCCTTGGGGGAGGCCCGCCCTCCTGGTAGTTCCCCGGTTTGCGCCGCGCCGTGCCGGGACGCTCCGCGACCCGTTACTCCCCGCCCTCTCGCCCGGGCCAGGCAAGAATCGCATCCTTAAAGGACATCCGCGCGGGCGGCATGACCCTTTCCGCCGCCCAGCCCAGCGACAGATAGGTGACCGGCTCGACGTAGTCGGGCAGGCCGAAATGCTTGGCGATGCCGTCGATCTGCTCGGGGGAGAAGGTCGACCAGCACCCGCCCAGGCCGAGCGCGTGGGCCATCAGGGCCATGTTTTGCATGCATGCTCCGATGTCGAGCAGCTTGTTCTTCTCCGGCGGCGGGCGGTCCACGTCGCGGTAGCCACGGACATCCATGCAGCAGACGATCTTGACTCTCTCGACCTCAAACTCCATGTTGGCGAACTCGTGCAGGATATCGGGATCCTGCATGACCACAAACCGCCAGATTTCAAGGTTGCAGCCGCTCGCCGCCCACATGCCGGCCTCAAGGATCCGCTCAACCATCCATGCGGGCACCGGGCGCTCGTCCCAGTGTCTATACGAGCGGCGGCTGAAAAGCAGCTTCTCCCACGCCTTCATCTCATCCGGGTTGAGCGGCTCCGGGAGATATCCTCCGGGCGGCTCGGGCTTCTCGCCGCGTTTGGCCGTCTCGGCAAGATCCATGAGCGTGTAGATCCACTTGATGTCCGGGAGATCGCGCGGCAGACCACGGTCCTCCCAGACATCGAGGATCTCGCGCGCGATCGCGCCAAACCTCGGGCCCAGCTGGCGCCCAGCGAAGATCGCCGAGTACAGCTGATGCTCGACCGTGTGGTGGACCCGTTCCCGGAGATGCATGCGCAGGAACAACGGATCCATCTCCATCATTTGCTCCCTGCTGAAGTGACCGGCCATTGCCCTCCCCTTCTCTCTTCCTCTAGTCCTTGTCGCTCTTGCGCGCCCCGGGTTGCTTGGGCCGGGTCACAATCTCGCAGAAACCGTCGCCGTCAAGCACGTTGTGGAGGTGAACGCACTCGAGTTGCTCGTCGTTGTACCCCTTGATCTTGGACTGATCCACGAAGCAGTAGAGACGGGCCAGAGCCGGGTCGGTGCCGGCGTCGCGCCACGTCCGGGCAAGCGGGCACAGCACGTTCTGGTGCTGCTTTGTCCCATCGGGAAGGTCCACGGTCTGAGCGCGCCAGCCCCTCGACGGCAGGTCGGGCACAATGCGGAAGTTGTCGGCGGTAAGCGGAAGCCCCTGAGCGAGGACCCCGTCGCGGACAGCGCGGCCGCAATGTTCGCCGTATTGCCAGACGGCATCCTCGACCAGCCGCGAGCCCTCCTCGGGACCCAGCCGCTCGACGATGGCGCCGGCAAGGTAGTGGTAGAGCAGAGCCATGCGCCTGGCCATCAGCCAGACGTCGTGCTCCCAGGCGTCCGAGGCGGTTTCACCGAAAACGATGCGTTTGGGCTCTTCCTTGGCCACACGAGCCACCTCCAGGCGATCGATTGGGGCGGCGGAGACGGGCGGCTCCGCCGGCGGACGTGCGAGCGTTCCGGACGTGCTGATGTGCGAGCGCTGCGGACGTTGCGGCCCAGCGACCAGTGCAGGTCAGGCGAGCGCCTGCCCCAATACCTTGGGCTCGACATTTCCCCCGGACAGAACGCAGACCACCCTGCCGCCACCGGCCAGCACGGCGGGCAGGTCGACACGGTCGCCCGCACGGTTACACAGCACAGCGGCAACCGCCGCGGCGCCTGCCGGTTCGATCAGCAGCTTCTCTTTCAGCAACGTACGAGCCAAAGCCTGCAGGATCTCGTCATCCGACACGGTGATGTAGTCGTCAACCAGCGATGAAATGACCTCGTAGGTCCAGCGGCCCGGCTTGCGCACGGCGATCCCGTCGGCGATGGTGCTTATCGAGGGCAGCGCCACCACGCGGCCGGCGCGGACCGACTCGATCATCGACGCGGCGCCTGCGGCCTGCACGCCGACGATATGGATGTCTGAGAGTGGACGGCGGCGGGCCGGGAAGTGGGCGGCCACGGCCTCCTGGGGCATGGTCTTGACCAGACCGGCCAGGCCTGAAAGCAGTCCTCCGCCGCCGATCGGGGCCACTATCACGTCAACGTCGGGAAGGTCTTCGAGGATCTCCCACGCCACCGTCGCCTGGCCCGCCGCAACCTGCGGGTCGTCGAAGCTCGGGACGTAGACCATCCCCTCGGCGGCCGCCATCGCCGTGGCCCGGGCAAGCGCGTCGTCGTACACCTGGCCGTGCCTGATGACCTGAGCCCCGTAGGCGCGGCAGCCCAGTTCTTTCACAATCGGGGCCCCTTCGGGCATTACGACCGTCACCGACGCGCCCAGGAGTGCGCCGGCCAGCGACAGCCCGAGGGCATGGTTTCCGCTGGAGGCGGCCACGAGCCCGCGCGACCGTTCGGCGGCGGAGAGCTGGGCCACCCGGTTGTACGCGCCCCGGAACTTGAACGCGTGGGTGAGTTGGAGGTTTTCTGCCTTGAGATAGAGCTCGGGGACGGGCCGGGCGGCCGGGCCGGGCGACGAGGACAGCGGGCCGGCGGGTGACGGCAGCAGCAGGTCGACGGACCGGAGCAGCGGTGTGCGGCGGGCCACGCCGCGCAGGCGGCTGACGGCGGCAACAACGTCCGAGTGGCCGAACATTCCTTGAGGCAACACAGCGGATCAACTCCTGAATGGCGGCTGGTGAATGCCAACCCTGATTCGTCGACTCCTAAACCCCCGGGCTTCTAAACCCCCGGCTTCTGAACTAGCCCCGAACCGAATCTGGCCACCTGCTTTCCACAAAGCAGATCCTCTGACGATCTGCTCGCCAGACAGCAGGTTGGGTTGATCACCTGCTCTGTAGCAAGCATGAGTCAGTTTGCTGCTCTCAGGGAAGCAGGTAAAGATGCCCACCTGCTTCGTGGAGAGCAGGTCTTAGCATTT
Organism: Bacillota bacterium; assembly: GCA_030691505.1. Classification (GTDB taxonomy): domain Bacteria; phylum Bacillota; class Sulfobacillia; order JAUYEG01; family JAUYEG01; genus JAUYEG01. The sequence continues at coordinate 9,932 of JAUYEG010000084.1, forward strand.
GCTGCTTCCTACGAAACACCAACCAGGCCGGGCCACGCCGCATTGTTACGTATGCACGTGCGAGGACATGAACAGCGACGTTTCTTCACTGCCCCCCTGCCCTCCCCGACCTGAGCGTGACGATGGTCAGCTCGGGCCGCGACAGGAACCTCAGCGGCAGTATGGTGTAGCCCAGGCCGCGCGAGATGTACAGCCAACCGTGCCCCTCCCAGGACAGCCCCTCGACGTATGACCGCGGGAACGGGCGCCCCGAGGCGTTGCTCATTGCACCGATGAGCGGCAGCTTGATCTGTCCGCCGTGGGTGTGACCGGCGAGCGTCAGAGCCACCTCATCCAGCAGCGCCAGGTCGCCAGCGTCATCCCCGTCGCGCAGGCGCTGGTGGAGCGTCGGCGCGTGAGCCAGGAGTATGACAGGCGCGGATGTGCCGGGCGGTGCCTCTCTGTCAGGCGGGATCGCTGCCGCCAGATCGTGCCGCCGGGTGGCGGGGTCGGACACTCCGGCGAGGATCAGGCGTTCGTTCCCTCCGGCATCAAGCTCAACGTATTTGTTTTCCAGCACAACCACTCCGCACTGCCGCAAAAACGCCGCCACAGTGGACCAGCCCGCCAGGTAGTCGTGGTTGCCGCTGACGGCGTACACGGGCGCGATATCAACCAGCGCCTCGAACAGCGGTCCGATATTGGTCAGTTCGCCGGTGCTCCGGTCGACGTAGTCGCCGGTGGCGGCGATGATGTCAGGTCGCGCGGTCCGGATCGCGGCAACCAGCGGGCCGCCAGATCCGAAGCGCCGCCCGTGGAGATCCGTGATCTGGACCACGACAAAGCCGTCAAAAGCCGCGGGCAGGCCCGCAATCTGGACCTCGACCCTCTCCACCACCACGGACGTGCTGCAATACGCCGTCCACAACCCGGCGACGGCAAGACAGGCGAGCGCAGCCGCCGCCAGCCGCCGTCTCTTCGTCGTGCCGGCGCCGCTCCTCGCGGGCGTCACCAAGCTCTCGTTGGGCAACGGTCCCGTCACCCCCTGACAGGCATCGCCCTCAAACAGTCATCGGATGCCTCCAGACCATTCACTGCCGGGAGGGCTCTTCCTGTTGCCTGTTTCCGCCTGCCGTTTCCAGCGCCGCCACCCGCGACTCGAGTCCGCGCAGCGCCTCCGCCACCGGGTCCGGAAGGTTGCCGTGGTCAAGCAGCGACGACGGGCGAGGGATTTCCCCTGCAACAGCCGCAACAGCCGCGACAGCCGCGACCCGGCGTCCGTTGAGCGCTACGACCCGGCCGGGCACGCCGACGACGGTCGCCCCCGCCGGGACAGGTCTGATGACCACCGCCCCCGCGCCGACCCGCGCGCAGCGGCCGACGGTGATGTTGCCCAGCACGATCGCACCGGCGGCGATCACCGCCCCGTCCTCGACCGTGGGGTGACGCTTGCCGGTCTCCTTGCCCGTCCCGCCGAGCGTCACGCCCTGGTAGATGGTCACGTCATCGCCGATGACGGCGGTCTCGCCGATGACCACGCCAAGGCCGTGGTCGATGAAGCAGCGGCGGCCGATGTGCGCGCCGGGATGGATCTCGATTCCCGTAAGCCACCGGCTTACGTGGGAAACCAAACGCGCCAGGAAGAACATCCTGGCACCGTACAGCCGGTGCGCGAGGTTGTGCAGCGCCAGCGCATGGACGCCCGGATAGAGCAGCGCGGCCTCCAGGGGCGATTTGGCGGCAGGGTCGCGTTCGAATACAATCCGCACCGCATCAGGCCACCAGCGGCCCAGCCGCCGCGGCCGCCGTTCCGCCTCCTGCAAGGCGGCAGCCTGGCGGGCAGCGGACGCGGGCCTGACGGGCGCCTCCTCGCCGGTCACATGTCCCCACCGTCCCACAGACCGGTGCTGAGGTAGCGGTCGCCGCGGTCCGGGGCGATGGCCACGACGCGGCGCCCCACGCCCAGCTCCCGAGCCACGTCAAGTGCCGCCGCGGCTGCTGCGCCCGACGATATCCCCAGGAACAGCCCCTCCTGGCTCGCAAGCTGCCGGGTGACCAGCGCAGCGCGGGCGTCGTCCACCTGAATGATGCGGTCGATCAGCGACCGATCGAGCACCGGCGGCACAAACCCGGCCCCGATTCCCTGTATCCGGTGCGGCGCCGGCGAGCCGCCGGACAGGACCGGCGACGCGCTGGGCTCAACTGCCACAATCAGCAGGCCGGGCAGGGCCTCTCGAAGGACGCGGCCCGCGCCGGTGACCGTTCCGCCGGTGCCGACGCCGGAAATGAACGCGTCGAGCGGAGGGCCCGGGTCGGCGAGTATCTCGCGCCCGGTGGCGATGTGCGCGGCCGGGTTGGCGGGGTTTTCGAACTGCATTGGCATGTAGTAGCGATCCGGGTCGGACGCGGCGATCTCCCGGGTCCGGGCAACCGCGCCGGACATGCCGCCGGCGGCAGGAGTCAATTCGAGCTCGGCGCCGTACGCCCGCAGCAGGGCCCGGCGCTCGGTGCTCATGGATTCGGGCATCACCAGGAGGCAGCGCAGGCCCCGCCCGCCGCAGACGAGCGCCAGCCCGATACCGGTGTTGCCGGATGTGGGCTCGACCACGGTCATTCCCGCGCGCAGCACGCCGCGGCGCTCGGCGTCCTCGATCATCGTAAGGGCGATGCGGTCCTTCACGCTCCCGCCGGGGTTTTGGCCCTCGAGCTTGAGCCACACCTCGGCGTCGGCAGGCGTGACGAGCTTGGAGAGGCGCACGCAGGGCGTGTTGCCGATCAGCGACGCGGCGTCGCGGCTTCGGGCTTTTGTCTCAGTGCGCGCAGCACATACACGAGGAGAGCAGGACATTCATGTGCACCCCAATTCCGACTAGAATGATAGGCTTTGACACCCCATCCTAACGGGTTATGTCCGGCCCGTCAATACGATTCCGGGCGATTCGCCTGCCTGGAGGCCTGTTCGTACGCCGGCTGGGGGCGGCCAGGCAGGCCTCCGGCGGGCGGCCGCGGAATAGGCGTTCCGGGCAGTACGGCGCAGGACGGCCGCGGGCAGAAGCCACGGCTCGTCCCGGCGCCGGGACCTATGACCACGTACGAGTGTGCAAGGGGGGCCGCGGGTGGACGCTACGTTTGAGGGCAGGGCGGTTTCGGCTGATCGGAGCCGGGCAGCCGGCGACCGGTCGGCGAAGATCGATGAGGCGCTGAGCACGTTTGCCCCAGAACAACCCGGAATCGCCGTGGCCGTTATACGAGACGGCGAGATCGTGCACATGGGCGGCTACGGCTGCGCCAACCTGGAGTACGGCATCCCCATCACGCCGCGCACGGTGTTTCACGTTGCCTCGGTTTCAAAGCAGTTCACCTCGGCCTGCATCCTGATGCTCGCCGCCGAGGGCCGGCTGGGGCTTGACGACGACGTCCGCCGCCATCTGCCGGAGGTTCCCGGCCTGGGCGCCGTCGTGACGGTGCGCCACCTCATGCACCACACCAGCGGCCTTCGCGACCAGTGGGAGCTGCTCCGCTGGGCCGGCTGGCGCCTGGACGACGTCATCACCCAGGAACACATCCTCAAGCTGGTCCACCGGCAGCGGGCGCTCAACTTCGCGCCCGGTTCCGAGTACCTTTACAGCAACACCGGCTACACCCTGCTCGCCGAAATCGTCGCCCGGACCTCCGGGCAGCCGCTGCGGGAGTTCGCGGCCGAGCGGATCTTCGGGCCGGTGGGCATGACCAGGACCCATGTCCACGACGACCACGAACTGATCGTCAAAGACCGGGCCTACTCATACTCCCCGCGGAAAGGCGGCGGGTTCCAGCACAGCGTGCTGAGCTTTGCCAACTGCGGCGCAACCAGCCTGTTCACGACGGCTGAGGACCTCGCCCGCTGGCTGCTGCACCTGGAGACCCTTGACGGCACCGAGCTGGGCGCGCAGATGCAGGACCGCTTTCGGCTCAACGGAGGCGAACTCACCAGCTACGCGGCAGGCCTGAGGGTCGACGAATACCGCGGCCTGGGGCGGGTCGGCCATAGCGGCAGCGACGCCGGGTACCGCAGCTTCTGCGCCCGGTTTCCGGCGCAGCGGTATGGAGTTGTGGTGCTCGCCAACCTCGGTACCATCGTCCCGGAGTCCCTCGCGATGTGCATCGCCGAAATCGACCTGGGGGATAGCATGACCCCTTCACCGGCCGAACCGTCGGCCGAGGCCGCTCCACCCGTGCCGGAGTCGGTTGCCGGGGCGCTGGCGGGCCGCTACGTGGTCAGCGGCCTGGGCACCATGGTGGAGGTGCGCGCCGACGGCGGACGGCTCATGGTCAAGGTCGGCGAGGGAAAGGAGACCGCCATGGTCCCGGTGGGCGCGGTCCCGGACCGCTTCGCGATCCCCTCGATGAAAGCCACGGTGGTTCTCAAGGCGGGCGAACCGGGACCAGCGCCGGGGCCGGCCCCTGCGGCCGGATTCACCATCAAGCTCCCGGGCCAGGACCTGGACGTCCGCCGCATCCTCCCGCAGCTCCCGCCGGACCGGCTCGCGGAGTACGCCGGGTGCTACTACAGCCCGGAGCTCGACACCGAGTACACGATAGTCGTGCGCGACGGCATGCCGGTGGTGACGCACCGCCGCCATGAGGACTGTGGGCTGGTTTCGACCGGAGCGGACCAGTTCGAGGGCGATAGGCAGCGCGCGGGACGCATGGAGTTTGCGCGCGACGCTGACGGGCGCATCACGGGCTTTCTGCACACCGGCTCGCGATGCCGCAACTTGCGCTTCGAACGGCGCGCCTAGACGGCCTGCGTGTCTGCGTTTGTGCCGCCGCCGGGCAGACTGTCTGCTGGAGGCCGCGCAGGCGGCGGCAACGGAGGTGGTTTTGTGCCCGGCGAGTTTGAGGTGCACAAGGAGGAAAGCCAGTGGCGGCGTGATCTTTCGCCGCTGGCCTACAGGGTGCTGCGGCGCCGCGCAACGGAGCCGCCGTTTGTAAACGAGCACTGCCGCCGCCGCGACGCCGGGGTATACCGGTGCGCAGGGTGTGGCGAGCCCCTTTTCGATTCGGACGCTAAGTTTGACTCCGGGCACGGCTGGCCCAGCTTCCACAGCCCGACCACCGAGCAGTGCATCGTCACACGGTCCGACCGTGAGCTAGGGACGGAACGCACCGAGGTGCTGTGCGCGCGCTGCGGCGGCCATCTGGGGCACGTCTTCCGGGACGGCCCGAAACCGACTGGCCTGCGCTACTGACTCAACTCGGCAGCCCTCAGTTTCGAGGGCCGGGGCGGCGGCGAAGACGACAGCAAGCGGGAGGAACGCCGCGAGTGAGCGAAAGCGAGAGCGCGAGCGAGCAGGAGCTGGCCACCGCTACATTTGGCCTTGGCTGATTCTGGGGACCTGACGCCCGGTTGGGGCTCGTGACTTTCGCCCTTGAGCCGGGGGTCAGGCAGTACCTGCTCAACCTCGTTTCGGGCCGGAGGGGGTCGCGATGCTGAGGTCGGGCGGCAGGTCAGGGGCAGCTTCACGTTCGCGGCGGGCGTTTCCGTCGCGCAGGGACCGGGTGATCGTCGGAGCGGTCGCGCGCGCGGCGGAGGCTCTTGGGGTGGACCCAACGATCGTGCGGCTGATCTGGGTGCTCGGAAGCGTCTTCGGCGCGGGGGCGGTCGTCTACCTGGCGGCCCTGATGCTCATTCCGTGGAGCCGGTCCCGGCGGTAGCGACCCGGCCGCCGGTCAGGGCGGCGCGCGATACCTTTCAACAAGGGAGAGCTCAAGCCCCGCGCCGTCCGGGCCGTTCCAGTAGCTAAGGTCGGGTACGCCGGCAGCCCCCAGCGAGTCGGGCATCATGCTGAAACCGAAGCACATCGGGTGTTCGCCGCGCAGCATGATCCGCCGTCACACGCAGGGCGGCCGGTCTTTGGGGAGCACGCCTTGAGAGCCTACGCACACCAGCATACCCGGGGCTTAGGGCGTGGTCCACACGAGCCCGCCCTGGAGCCAGGCATGCCAGGAGGCGGTGAGAGTCGCCATCTCCTGTCCCGTCGCAAGTTCGAGCGCTGTCGACGGCGTGGCGCCTTCACAGATGGCGTCGACGAGGTGCCGGAGAGTTTCCGCCCCGAAGCGGCCGCACAGGTACTCGCAGAAAGCGAAGCTGTACTCGTAGCGGTACTGCACCTGATTGTGAGTGAAGGTCCGCGCCAGGTCTGTCAGCGCAGGAGGCTGGGCTCGCGCCGCCTCGGACGCAAAACCGGCGCGGCGTGCACCCGACAGCTGCCTCGCGGCAAGCCCGGCCATGCCTTCGGGCAGCCAGGCCGGCACGGCAACCAGCTTGAGAGCTCGTACCTGCAAGTACCGCGATAGTATGGCGTGATTTAGCTCGTGCGTGAGGTATTCGAACAGCAGGGGTTGCCCCTCTCGCGTGTTGGGGCCCTGCGTGATAAGGTGCACCGCGCCCCCGCGCCAGGTGCCCACCACCCAGTCCGGCAGAGCTTCGCCCACTGCCGCGCTCAAGCTGATCCCGCTGTCGTATATGAAGACATCCACCTGTTCCGACATCAGCGCCAAGACGCCCTGGTCAGCCCCCCTGAAGGGCCCGAGGGCCAGACCGAAGGCCTCCTCTCCCCTTTCCAGGAGCATGGTAAGGTCCCTGACTGCCAGTCCAGGCCATGCATGAAACCGCAGGCGGGGAGTGTTTGCCGTCTCCCAGGTAGGGGGACGCCAGCGCGGGTTGGTTCCATCGCCGGTGCGCAGATTCCCCATCCGCCAACCGGCCGCGTCGCTAAAGACCTCGGCGGTCATGACCATTTCACCGGCACGGGCGAAGTGGGCGTAGACGGTGAGGAGCACCGGATCTCCGTCTTGGCGGGATACGAGGAGCCATCGAGTCAGCCCGCCCGCCTGGCGGAGGCTGTCTGACAGCTGTTTGGCCAGCTCCGGGCCATCCATGCTCCCATATCTGGCGGTTAGGAGCTTCGCGGCGCTCTCCATATCGTCTCTCGCGATGGCTTCGAGGAAGCCGTCCACCGTTTCCTCAGGGGTGCCTGGCAGCACGGCTAGCCCGGCAGCGGGCCAGTCAAGCGTCCTAGAGCTATGCCACCACAATCCGAGGGCGGCGGCCAGCGCCAGGAGTAGAGCCAGGCCCAGTACATCCAGACGCCGTCGGGGCGGTGAGGGGTTGGTCGGCTGCAACTTGAACCTCCCTGGGGCGCGGCGACTGCGCGCATCCTCTCCAATGCAGAGGACGCCGGAAGCGGCATCACTATTCGACGCTGCCTCAGATTCCTGGACAGATGATCCTCGGCTCGGACCACACCTGGCGCACAAACTCCTGCGCACTTTGGCGCAGAAACCTACCCCTACCTCGCGGCACCAAGGCTGCCTCCCTGCCCGCCGCCCGCGCAGGCCTTGTAGATCTCCTCCGAGAGCTCCGCGATTTGCCACACAGCCTTGGGTGGGCGTTTGAGGCCGCGCGTCAACACGACCAGCACGTAGGCTGGCCCATCAGGGCCGTAGACCACCCCAGCGTCGTGCCGCGTCGTCTGGAACTCGCCCGTCTTGTGGGCCACGCGCACGCCACGCGGAAGCATCATGGGTATCCGGTCGTTGACCTGCTGGCGGAGCAGGATGTCGAGCATCGCCGCGTCCGACGTCGCCGACACCGCCTGCCCGCGCGCCAGCAATCGCAGCAACAGGCCCATGTCCACAGCCGACAGGATGTTGTCGATCGCGAGGCTGTAGTCCGGCCGGTCGTAAAAAGGCCCGCCCATCAGACGCCGCCGCAGCGCGGTATGCCGCAGGCCGAGGCGGCGGATCGTGTCGTTGATGGATGGCATCCCCGCCAGGTCGATGGCCAGGTTGGTGGCCGTGTTGTCGCTCACGATGATCATGAAGGTCAGGATGTCCCGTAGCGTGACCTCGAGCCCGGCATGGAATTCCTTGAAGACACCCGAGCCGCCGGCCCTGCGCCCCTCGTGGACGGAGTACAGCGACTCCAGGAAGAGCTTGCCCTCCTCGGCCTGGCGGAAGGCCTCGACCAGGATCGGGATCTTGATGACGCTCGCCGCCGGATAGACCTCTTCTGCGTCTAGCTGTACCACCTCACCGGTGGCGAGGTGCTCCCACCAGACCGCCGTGTGTCCGCCATCAGCCCCAAGCGCTGCCGCGTAGCGTGCGACGGCAGTTTCAACCGCCCTGCGCATTCGTCCGAGCCCCCAATTTGCCGGATGTGGGCCGGCCGCGGCAGTGTTTCCGCGGCCGGCCCCTTTTGCCCTTCACCCTAGCCCGCCCGCATGCGCCGGGCTATTTCAGCACATGGAGCCAGTCCCTGAACAGGAACGTGAGCCGCCCGGTCAGCAGTGCCACGCGGCCCATGACCGTGTTGCCGTACGCTGCCCCAAGGCCGATCATCATCAGGAAGCGCCCTATGAGGCTGGCCCCGGCGATGAACCGTCCGGGCGTTCCCTCAAACCTCGTGTACAGGAAGTAGCACATCGTCGCGAGCACGCCCACCACGATGATGGCGTTGTTGACGCTCGTCAGAGGCAGGATGGTCGCCTTGACCTGGGCTATGCCCTGCGAGATAACGGTGCTGCCGAGCGAGAGGCCGGCACCCGTGCCGAGCAGAATTCCGATCGGCAGGGCCCCAATCATGCGGTACTGTTTGAAGAAACGCGCGTAAAGCATAAGCCCCAAAAGCAGGCTCAACACGGCCAGAATCCTCTGGTCAGAGGCCGTGTTCGCCCCGAACGCCGGTTTCCACGCCAGCGAGTTGACGCTGCCCACACCCATGACAAGCGCGTGACCGGCCGAAACCCCAATGAACAGGTGCTCAGCCACCTTGTACGCCGGGTTGTCCTTGAGCAGGTAGCTCCAGATGGCCAGGTTCACCACCGCGGCAACCCAGATGCCGAAGGTATTCATCTACTTCGCCCCCTTTGCGCCCGTCGTGCCGGGCTTGGCTCCAAACAGGTAGGCGAGGTTGCCCAGCAGGACCAGGATGATCACCAGCAGGTGGCTCATTGACTGGCCCTCCATCGAGGCCGTCGCCGGCCCCGGACGGTTGATGAGCGACTCGTACTGGGCCGAGCCGCTGATGCCCTTGAGCATCCCCACGAGCTGCCCGGACTGGAGGTACGGGGTAAACTGCGGCACCAGCATTGTGCCCGAGTGGAAGATGGTCTTGGTGCCAAAGGGGCCCTGAACCTGCTTGATCCAGTCGATGCCGCCCGGGGTGATGTTGACGGCGACCGCGATCACCAGGTCGAAATCGGCGGCGGTCGAGACGCCGTTCATCGCCGGCAGCGCGTCAACCGGCGTGCCGTAGTGGTCCTGCGGATACGTCCCGCGCATGTCGCGGGCCATCGCTGCCACCGCGGTTTCCCCACCGGGACGGAAGCCCAGATTGACAAGACGCTCGCCGCGCTTGTAGCCGCGCCCCTCGAACAGCCTGATGACCTCGTCGGCGAGCATCGGGCCATCCTGGAGCACGGCCGGCATGATCACGTTGGCCCCGCGGTCCAGAGCGTGCTGGACCATCGCGATAACCCCTGCCATCAGATCATCTTTGTACCCGACGCTGAAGTCCATGGCGAGGCACAGCACGTCGCCGGTCTGCAGGGCGTTGACTGCCGCGTAGGCCTGACGGGTCATGGGCTCGACCATGGTGGGCAGGCCGATCGGCCGCATCAGCGGCCCGATGATCGCCACGATCAACAGCAGGTAGATGATGCGGCGGTCGATGTTCCCGAGCACCCGGAGCACGTTCATGAGCGTCCGCCCCCTTCGCTGACGCCGAAGTGGCTCCGCTCAAGCCCGATGATGATCCGGAGCGATGTGGCCATGAAGCCGAGCGCCGCCCCGAGGAGGATCCCGCGCATGGCTGCCGTATTGGGAACAGTCATGATCCAGGTGCCGATTGACGGGAACTTGGACCAGATGGCCGCCCCCACGGGCACGTTGCCGAGCATCACCAAGGTGCCGGAGATCAGGAAGACCGCAGCGTCGATGTTGCGGGCACGGAAGGCGCGGTATGCAGCGGATACGATGTAGAAACAGAGCATCGAGAAGAAACCCGAGTCACACGTCGTCAGGATGCGGCTGAAGATGAACTTATATGTGTCACTGCTGGTGTTGCCAAAAACCAACCCCGCGAGAACGGTAAACACCATCCCGCAGAGCAGCACGAGGCTGTACGGCGCATCCTGGTGACCAGATGCTATTTTCTTACCGTGAAGCGTAAACAGGCTGATCGCGCCAACGCCAAGGGCGAAGGCGGCGATGACCAGGGCCATGGTCCGCACGGAACCCACCAGCTTGGCTGCGCCGGGTGAGAGGACGAGAAAGAACATCGCCAGCATGGCGATGCCGGCCACGAAGCTCAGCGCCTGTCCAATCCTAACCATCACTCTACCTCACCCCCTACTTGCTCAGGATCTGCGAAATCGTGGTGTCGCCGAAGGCCCTCAGAACCACGCCTACAACGATCAGGGCCATGAACAGGGCTTTGCCGAGATCCTGACCCATGAGCGCACCCAGGCGCATTGGATTCTTGGAAAGGTAGGCGCCGGCGATGAAGATCTCCTCGCCGAGGAGTGCGTAGTCGCAGCACGCAACGAAGAACTGCGACTGGAGTGTGTTGGCCGTACCGCCGATCTGCATCGCGCCTGCCAGGAAACCGCCCTCCAGCAGCAGCAGCGATTCGGCGAAGAAAAGCCCGATGTAGATGTTGCCTCCCGGTTTCTCGCGGTTGTAGATCCCGAGAATACCGGCAGCGTACGCGAATTGGTTAGGAGACAGGTAGCGGACCATCTCCGGCCTGAAAGCCTGCTCCTTACCTTCGGCGGCAAACGCCTCACGCACAATGGCCTCTGCGACCGGATACACCTCAGCCTGGCATACCGTGGCAATCAGCTTGGCGTCCATCTGAGCCGCCTTTCGGGCCACATAAGACATGACCTCCAGGCCGGCCAGAACCTGCGGCGCTTCCACGTCGACCAGGCCGCCGCGGCCTGGCGAGACGTGTACGGGCCGGTCCAGCTCAACACAGCGCCCAATGATCTCGTCGATTGCATCCAATTGCGGCAGACGACGGATGGATGGAAGCTTTCCGGTTCGGGCTTGCGAGATCCGCCACAGGATGAGTCCGCAGATAATGATCATGATCACCAAACCTGATGCTTTACCGGGCAAGAACATTTAGTTCACCTCCCTTTGCGGTTGGAAGCGACAGATGACATGAGGTCTGCACTGTGCGCGGCCCAGGCGTCGAAGCGACGTAGCGCGGATCGGATACATAGCGTCGGCCGGACCCCTGGTGCCTGGTCGGTCCTCACCCCCTTGTTGGGAGACGCTTGCTCGGATAACCTTCCCGGATGATGAATACGAGACGAGCGCGTTATGCATGCATGTTTCGGCCCGCGAAGAAGGGATTCCTGCAGCGAAGTTGCCCTTGTGCAGCAGGACAATCTCCGGCTCAGGAAGGGCGAAGCCGGTTAGGGACGGGACGGGCTACCTGATCCCCCACACCAGCGGCACCCACAGGTACCCCGCCAGCGTGATGACGATGACCGACATCAGGTTGAGCCACATCCCGGCCCTCGCCATCTGGGGTATGCTCACGTAGCCGCTGGCGAAGACAACGGCGTTGGGGGGCGTGGCCACCGGCAGCATGAAGGCGCACGATGCGGCGGTGGCCGACGTGATCATCAGCAGAAAGGGGTGAATGCCCATCCCGGCGGCCATCGCCGCGGTGACCGGCATCATCATGGAGGTGGTGGCGACGTTGGACGTGACCTCGGTCAGCAGCACAACAAGGGTGACGAGGAGCAAAAGCACGGGGAGCGTGGGCAGCCCCCGCAGCCCGGCGAGTTGGGCGCCTAGCCAGCCCGCCAGGCCGGTATCTCCAAACGCCGCGGCAAGCGAAAGGCCCCCGCCAAACAGCAGCAGGATGCCCCAGGGGATCCCGCTCGCGCTTTCCCAGTCGTTGAGAAACTCCCCCCTGCTCAGGTTAACGGGGATGGCGAACGTGGCCAGGGCGCCGGCGATGGCGATGACCGGGTCGGTAATCTGCGGCAGCAGGTCCTGCCATAGAGGACGCGTGACCCATGCCAGGCCGACGCATGCGAATACCAGCGCTGCCCCCTTTTCCCCACGCGTCATCGGGCCCATCGCGTCTAGATCCCGCCTGATGACCGCCTGCCCGCCCGGCACGCGGGGAAGCCGGCCGTAGGCCACGCGTGTCATGTAGAGCCAGGTCAGCACGAGCATTACCAGGGACACGGGCAGCCCGTAGGCCAGCCAGCGCCCGAACGTGATCGTGACGCCGAGCAATTCCTCCGCCACACCGGCGAAAACGATGTTGGGCGGGGTGCCGATGAGGGTCGCGATGCCCCCGACCGAAGCCGAGTAGGCGATCGAGAGCATCAGGCAGGTCCCGAACGCCGAGTCTCCCTTGCCGGGGGCATCGCCACCGCCGCCGCCGGTGCCCCCGCCGGCCGCCGCGCCCTTCCCCAGCGCTCCCAGCTGCGCTATCACGGCCAGGCCGATCGGCATCATCATCATCGCCGTGGCCGTGTTGGAGATCCACATCGAGAGCAGGGCAGTGGCGACCATAAAGCCCAGGACCAGTCGTTCGGGGCTGGGTCCCACCAGGGAGAGGATGTTGAGAGCCAGGCGGCGGTGCAGGTTCTGGCGCTCGATGCATTTGGCCACGATGAACCCGCCGAGGAACAGGAACACGTTGGGATTGGCGTAGGGCGCCGCCGTGGCGGTCATGCTTGCCGCCCCCGTCGCCGGGAACAGGACCAACGGGAGCAGCGCGGTGCCTGGTATGGGGATGGCCTCGGTGACCCACCAGACAGCCATCCAGGCCGTCACCGCGAGCACCTTCTGGGCGGCCGGCGGCATGCCCCCGGCGGGCCGCAGCGCCAGCACCAGCAGGAACAGAGCCGGGCCCGCAATCAGCCCGAGACTTCGCCGTACGCCGCGACTGCCCGTCCCCCGACCGGCCCCGGCCGGGCCGCCGGCGCCCGAGGCATCAGGCCTCTTCATCGCTACCGGCTCTCCGGGCGCACAGGCAGCAGCCAGTCCGGCCCTATCGAGTACTCGCTGCCCTCGATGACCTTGGCCCCTGCGTGACGCTCGTAGAAACCCTGCGGCCCCACCCAGCCGATCACGGCATACTTGTAGTCCAGGTCACGCATCGCGGCAAGCGACGTCAGGAGCAGGGCCATGCCGACACCCCGGCCTCGGAATCCGGGATCCACGCCCATCGGCCCGAAAAACCCGCGCCTGGTGCACTCGTGGACGGCGAAACCCACGATCTTGCCCTCGCTGACGGCCACAAAGCAGGACGGCGGCTGGTGCACGAAGCACCGCTGGGCCTCATCCGCCCATCCGTCGCTGAAAGCCCCGGCCACGAACGCCCGCAGCACCCCGGCCTCGTAGGCGGCTATCCGCCGCACCACGATGCCTGCGCAGCGCAGTGCGGCGCGCTCAGCTCTACCGTCCGCCAGAACGTCGAGCCTGACGAGCATGTCCGGCATCGGGCCCCACCCCTCCCCCCACCTGCGCACCGGTCAATCCACGGCTCCACTGACATTCTACCCGAAGGGCAATGGGGTGGGACAAGCGTGTGGGGAGGCCGGACCGAGCTAGCAGCCAGACCAACTTCGAGTCCACTTGACCACAGGCCACGACCATCCGGCAAGCAGGTTGGGCGGTCAGGTCCTGCCACGTTGCCGCGCGGGTACGGGGAGGTCAGCGCGGACCCTCCTGGAGTCCTGATCAATGAACTGCCGCACCCGATTCTGCGGGCCTGCTGGATAGAGCTCCCGCAGCTCGGCGACAAGAACTGCAACATGGCACAGCCATACCGCAGGGACTGACAGGTAGACCGCTTCGATCACCGTTTGCTGAGAATTCGCAGCGCTTCCTTGTTTTCCTCAACCAAGGAGGCGACCCGCTTCAAAAACTCCTCCGGCAACTTCTCCTGCCAATCCTTACGCAACTTTAAGGCCTTTTCTTGCTCAGGGGTCAATTTCATCATCCGCAGCGACTCAGCAGTCATTGCCACGAGCCGTCCCTCCTCTCAGTATCGCCAATATACAGTAACAAATAGCTGCGAGCACGCACTGCATGGCCGGATGCACGTAAGAACGCTCCGGGCTCCTAGACCACCGGAAACAGCACGAAGATGATGAACCCCCACAGCGAGTGCGAGACTATCGAGGGCACCAAGCTTTTCTGAGTTTGGTAGAGCAGGCCCCAGGCAAGACCGACCGTGAAGGCGGCCAGGATCAGGGTGAGGTTATACGTCCAGATATGGACCAACGCGTAGATGCACGTGCTCGCTACCAGCCCCGCAGCCGGGCCCCAGCGCTCAGACAGCCGCTTTTGCAGAAAGCCGCGCCAGTAGATCTCTTCAGCCGGCCCGGTGACGAACAACAGCAGAAAAGAGATGACGTACAGCGAGGTGCCCTGCCCAAGGGCGTAGACCGAAGGAATCTCCGCCGCAGCAAAGGGTAGTATCTTAGGCAGCAGCCAGCCGCCGACCCGGAAAACGAAATAGAGCGCGACCGCGGTCGCCGTCCCGATCAAAACGTGCCTGGGCGTGGCCGTGAGTCCGCGTCCCCGCTCGCGGCCCATCGCCGCCAGCGAGACAACTGCCAAAGTCGACGCCGAGAAGGCCATCTTGACCCAGAAGTTGCCCCCCGGAAGCACAAAGCAGAAGTACCAGAGCAGCAGCGCGATCCCCGTCGTTGCCAGAGCGTACGCTGCCTGCCTGTTCTTGACGGTGTCCTTCACGACCAAGCCCTCCTTTCTGACGGCATCAAACGGAGCAAACCGACCGACATGCTAGATAATCAGCGCAGCTAGCAGCAGCAGCCCGAACACAGTCGATACCCTGGCGGTCTGCGGGTCCGCGTCGGGCGGGATCTCCCGCAGCGTCCAGAATTTGACGGCAAGCTGCACCGCCAGCGGCAGCGACAGGAGGACCAGCAGCATCCAGGCCGAGAACGGCCCTACGAGTACACCCAGAACGGCAACCAGGTACGCCATAGCCACCAGCCCGAGGAACAGCTGATGCGCCCCCTCGCGGCCGAGTCTGGTCGCGCTCGTCACAATCCCGGTGTCCGAATCATAGTCCAGGTCCTTAAGGTTATTGGCCAGCAGGACGAGCGCCACCCAGATGCCCAGCGGAACGGACGCCCAGACGACCGTGCCGGCCCCGAGCCAGCTGCCGACCTGGGTGTAGTAGGCGCCAACCGTCATGAGCGGGCCCCAGACCAGGAAGACCACGATTTCGCCAAGCCCGTGGTACTTGAACTCCACCGGTCCCGCCGTGTAACCCAGGCTGATCAGGGCGCCGGCGGCCGCTATCGCGGCCACGGGCCATCCGCGCACCATCGTCAGGTAGCCCCCGATCGCCGCCGCGACGGCGTACAGAACAAGCGTGACCGCCAGGACCTCGCTCGCGGAAAACAGCTTGTGAACGAGCGGGTGCGGCCGGTATAGCGTCCCCGGCGCCCCCGGCTTGTCGACGCCGTTCTTGGTGTCAAAGTAGTCGTTGATGAGGTTGGTTGCGGCATGGACGAGCAAGGCCCCAAGCAGCGTCAGCGCCGCGAGCCCGAAGCTAAACCGCCTCGCCGAAGTCACCGCGAGGACGCAGCCGACGGCGACCGACACCGCGGTCATGACAAACGACCAGGGCCGCACCGAGACAAACCACAGGCGATATTTGCTGTTGGAAATGGCGCTCATTTACCTGTTCACCTCCGCACGACGTGCAACGCACCGAGCCGGGTGCACAAAATCATCAGATGGACGCTAATGAATTGAGACACTAAGTCATGTTACCGTCTTGAGCGCAGGTTGTCGATATTCCGGCGCAGCGTGGGGGCAGGTATATTCAAGTACTCTTGGCGCGTTGGCGGGCTGTTGGCGTGCGTCTGCGGCGGCGTGGTCCGCGCGTTACATGCCTTCGTGAATGTACCGGTACGCCGCGTCCTCCCAACGGATCACGCACAACCGGTTCTGTGGATCCCAGCCGCACATCAACCCGGGGCCGAGACTGAAGGTTTCGCCGCTATACATGTCGAGCAGCCCGACATCCTGCCAGTCATAGCCGTAGGCCAGCCACCGCCCGTCGGGGCTCCATAAGGAGCGGCCTTGCACGGGCAGGCGCGAGAGGCCGTGCGGGGTTTCGGCTAAGATCTGGGCGTCTCCCAGGAGCCAGCAGCTTCCCGACGGCGCCCAGGTGAACCACTCAGTGGTCCCCAGGCCAAACCCGGCGAAAGAAACAGCCCTGGCCGCCTCGCCGGAGCGCAGATCGGCGACCTCTATGCTGAAACCGTTCTGCAGGTCGGAGACAGCCGCAATGCGGCCGCCGTCGGGACACCACGCGGGGCCGGCAAAGACGCACCATTCGGTCGGCGGGAGGAAAACTGAGACAAACGACCTGAACCACTGCGTGGCGCCGGAGGCCAGGTCGACGACAGCCAGGTCGTGGGGCACAAGGTAGTTCGACTCGTCCGACTGTTCCCACAGCGTGACCAGACCGGCCAGGTGCCTGCCGTCCGGCGACAGTGTGACCCAACGGAGATCGGCTGGAAGGGTACCGCCGGCCACAACACGGTTCTCAGGACCGAGCACCTCGTATTCGAGGTCGCGGGTACGCACCAGGCAGTCTGAACCCTCCTCGCCGAAACCCGCCTGACCGAGGCCCGACAGACCGACGTACCGCCAGCCGGCCTCCAGTTCGCATGGCGCCGGGTCGCTGGGCGCCAGCAGCCATTCGGTTTCGGCGGGATACCGGAGGCCCGCGTAGCGCCGGAACGCCGACAGCAGCAGGGCGCCGCTGATGGGATCCACTTGGGCTGCGTGGATGTCGGTCATGACCTGCGGACCCTGCTGCGCTGTCCGCGCCGCCGGGTCCCAGAACTCGACCCGGGGAGGGCTGCCGGTGTACACGGCGGGGCAGGCGCCGGCAAGCCACAGTCCATCGGCCGAGCGGATCTCGTCCAGCTGCAGATCGACCACCGGCGGGGGCTCGGCAAGCTCCCAGCTCAGCACCTCCTGCGTCCCCTCCGCCGTCCACATCCAGCCGGAGCTCGCGGCGAGCTGTTCTCTGAGGATAATCTCGGTCTCCGGCCGGGCCATGGGCCTGCTGAACCGTAGGCCCAGCCGCAGCGGCCGCGTCCCGAGGACCTCACCCGGCTGCACCTGGCGCCAGCAGTCTTCGGCCCAGGTCAGCAGCTCGACGCGCGGCTCGGGGGCACGGGTCAGAGTGTACGTCACCGACTGCGCGTCCCCTCCGCCGGGCGGGACCACCGAATCCAGGGTGATCGTTATCCGCTCCCCCGCGGGTCCTTTGGGATACGATACCTCGACCATGCCGTAGGCGAAGAGGTCCTGGCGCAGAGGCTGCGGGTCGCCCCCGGCCAGCCGCACGTGCGCGGCGTACCAGCTCTCAGCCGGGACAGGCTCAAGCCGGGCCAGAAACGTGAGCCGGTCGGTGCCGACGACGGTTTCGTCCCCGTCCGTGAGGCCGATCTCTCCGGTGACCCACCCATTGTCCCCTTCTATCTCGGTAAGCAGGACACGCGCCAGGACGAGGCCCGGGCGCTGCGCGGTGGGCGCGGGCGGCTGCGGTCCTGTCCCATATATGGCTACTTGCGGCTGAGCATTCGCAGGCGTTCGATCCGGGCCCGGGCGTCGGCAAGCGCAATCTCGGTTGCCCCGGCGTCGAGTTCGAAGGAGGCGCGGAGCAGCGAGCCCTC
>JAUYEG010000175.1 GCA_030691505.1 Bacillota bacterium
CGCGGCGGCGGCCGGGCCGGCGGAGCAGCTGCGTGCCAGGGCCGAAACACAGGCCCTGAGGGGATTCGCCCTGGTGCCGTCGCTGGCCCGGTTCCTTGCGTCTAGGGCCAGGTCGCCGCTGACAGCACACGAGCTATCCGGTGCTGTCGAGGCTGCCCTAGAGAAAAGGGGGGGCTAGGCTCCGCTGGCGTCACGTGCGGCCAAGCCCGGCCAGCTCCGCCCGCTGCCGGCAGCCTGCCGCCAGCGTACTGACCCATTCCCGGCGGGCCCAGAGGGCGCAGCCGTCCGCTTCTGCGACCGCCCGCAACCCGCTTACCCCAGCACGTCAAGGCTCAGGTACCGCTCCCCCGTATCCGGGCACAGCGTTACCACGGTTTTGCCATCGCCCAGCCGTTCGGCCACCCGCATGGCCGCCCAGACGTTGCTTCCCGCCGAAACACCCACCAGCAGGCCTTCCTTCCTGGCCAGCAGCCGCGCCGTCGCCACCGCATCCTCATCAGTGACCTGGATTACCTCGTCGATGAGGCCCCGGTCGAGGACCTGCGGCACAATGCCGTCGCCGATGCCCTGCTGGATGTGGTCACCTACCTGGCCCCCCGAGAGCAGGGCCGCGCCCGCCGGCTCGACCGCGATGACCCTCAGGCCAGGATACGCCTGCTTGAGCGCCCCGCCGGCGCCTGTCAGGGTACCGCCGGTTCCCACGCCGGCCACGAAGGCATCGGCCCTGGCCCCGGGCCCCAACTGCTCGACTATCTCCGCCGCCGTCGTCAGCCGGTGCGCCGCCGGATTGGCCGGGTTGTCAAATTGGCCGGTCACAAACACCCGCCGGTCTTCGGCCGCCAGGTCACGAACCCGCCGCAGCGCGTTTTCCAGCGTCTCGCTGATGTTGGCGCCGGGCTCCGTCAGGATAACCTCCGCCCCATAGGCCTGCATGATCTCTTGGCGCTCGGGGCTCATGGTCCTCGGCATCACGATCTTGACGCGATACCCGAGCACCGCGCAGACCATGCTCAGGGCAATGCCCTGATTGCCGCTGCTGGCCTCGACGATGATCGAGTCCGGCGTCAGCAGTCCGCGACGCTCGGCGTCGCGCACCATCGCCAGCGCCGGGCGGGCCTTGACGCTGCCGGAGGGGTTGAGCGCCTCGACCTTAGCCACTATCCTCGCCGCTCCCGCGGGCCGGAGGCGGCCTAGCTCAACCAGCGGCGTTCGGCCGACGGCCTCCAGGATTGAGCTCAGGACGCGCCCGGCCCGGCCTCCGTCCCCTCCGCCGCGCCCCATACCGTCACCCATGCCCTCCACACCTCCACGGTTCCGTTCCTATGGGTGCACCAGCAGGAATTCGGTAGCATTGGCAGAAACAACTGGGTTGTGCCAATCGCACCTGCCATCTCTAAACGCGTCGCCCCGCCGGCGCGCCAGCACCCCGCGGCGACCCCGGAAGGACGGTCCCCCCGGTGAGAATCCCGCTCCGGGAGTACTTTGCGTTGCTGCAGCGCTACCTCCGGCCGCAGGGGCGCAAGGTCGGCGCGCTTGCCGCGCTGCTTGCCGCCGCGACCGGGCTACAGCTTATCATTCCGCAAATACTGCGGGCCTTCATCGATGGGGCGACGTCCGGGGCCGAGCTCGAGACCCTGGTCCGCACGGCGGTCATCTTCATAATCGCCGGCGTGCTGCACCAGGGCGTATCCGCCGGCTCGCGCTACCTCGGCGAGGACGTGGGGTGGGGGGCCACCAACCTCCTGCGCAACGACCTGGCGGCCCACTGCATCCGGCTCGATATGTCGTTCCACAAGGCCCACACGCCCGGCGAGCTGATTGAGCGCATCGACGGCGACGTCAGCACCATGGCCAACTTCTTCTCGCAGTTCGTATTGGGCATGATCGGCAGCCTGCTGCTCCTGGTGGGCATCCTGGCGGCGCTCTTTCTGGAGGACTGGCGGGCCGGGCTGGGGCTGTCGCTGTTCGCGCTGCTGGCCCTGTACTCCCTGGGGACCGTTCGGCGCATTGCCGTTCCGTTCTGGGAAGCCGTGCGCGGGTACAGTGCCCGCTTCTTCGGTTTTCTGGGGGAGCACCTCGCCGGCACCGAGGACATCCAGGCCAACGGCGGCGCGGGGCATGTCATCCGCCGGCTGCACCTCCTGCTCCGCGAGTGGTACCCGCTGGCGCGAAAGGCCGAGCTCGCCGGCTACTCGATGTGGGTGGCATCCACGGCGGTCTTTGCGGCCGGCAACGCGCTGGCTTTCGCTCTCGGCTACTGGCTATGGCGCAGCGAGGCGGTCACGATCGGCACCGTCTATCTCATCTACCACTACACGCTGTTGCTGCGCCGTCCGATCGAGCGGATCCGCACCCAGCTCCAAGACATGCAGCGGGCTAGCGCGAGCATTAACAGGGTACAGCGTCTTCTGGACACGCGCTCCGCCATCGTTGACGGTCCGGGCCGCCCGATACCCGCCGGCCCGCTTCCGCTGGTGCTTGAGAGTGTCGGTTTCGGCTATGAGCCCGATGAGCAGGTGTTGCACGACATCCAGCTTTCGCTGCAGCCGGGCCGGGTGCTGGGCCTTCTCGGCCGGACAGGCAGCGGCAAAACCACGCTGGCGCGCCTCTTGGTACGGATGTACGACCCGACCTCCGGCGCAATCCGCATGGGTGGGACGCCCCTCAGGGAGGCGCGGCTCGCGGAGCTGCGGCGCCGCGTCGGCCTGGTGACCCAGGATGTCCAGCTCCTGGCGGGCACAGTCCGCGACAACCTGTCGTTCTTTGATCCCGGGCTTCCGGACTCGGCCCTGCTGGCCGCCATTGCGGAGCTGGGCCTCCTCGCCTGGTACGAGTCGCTGCCGCAGGGGCTCGACACCAAACTGGGGTCCGGTTCGCGCGGGCTGTCGGCAGGCGAGGCCCAGTTGCTGGCCCTGGCACGGCTGTTTCTCAACGATCCGGGGCTGGTGATCATGGATGAGGCCACGTCGCGGCTCGACCCCGCCACCGAGGGGATGATCGAGCGCGCGGTCGACAGGCTGCTGCGCGACAGGACGGCCATCATCATCGCCCACCGCCTCGGGACGGTTGACCGGGCGGACGAGATCATGATCCTCGAGGCCGGACGCACGCTCGAGCACGGCGACCGCGCGGCGCTGGCGCGCGACCCCGGATCGCGGTTCCATCGCCTCCTGCGGACCGGGCTGGAGGACGTGCTGGCATGACACAGTCGACAAAGAAGACTGACACCGGCACCGGCACCGGCACGGCGCCCGCGGCCGGCATGAGCCCGTACAGGCTGCTCTGGCGGATGGTCCGCTACCGGCCCCGCCTCTACGCGTTCAACTGCTGCATCTGGGCGGTGTTTCATCTGACACCGCTGATCCCGGGACTGATAGCGCGTGAGTTCTTCGATGCCCTGGGCGGCCGCGCGCGCCTGGGCCTCGGTCCGGAGACCCTGATCGTGCTGCTGCTGGTGATCGGGCTGACGCGCGTCTCGCTCATACTGGTTGGTGCGCTGTCCGACATACTCCACCGGTTCATGATGAAATCGCTTCTGACCGTGAACCTGGTCCAAAGGATACTCGACCATCCCGGCGCCGACGCCCTGCCGGAATCGCCCGGCGAGGCCATCAGCCGCTTCCGGGACGACGTCCACCAGGTTGAGGACTCCTTGAGCTGGCTGCTCGACGCCCTGGGGCAGTTCGTGTTCGCGGCGGGGGCCATGGCCGTGCTGATGCGGGTCAATATGCGCATAGCGGCCTGGCTGATGCTGCCGGCCGCCCTCGTCGGCATCGCCACGCGGCTCACGCGGGGCGCGGTCATCCGCTACCGGCAGGCCCGGCGCGAGGCGGCGGCGCGCGTCACGGACGCGCTGGGCGAGCTCTTCGGGGCGGTGCAGGCAGTCCAGGTGGCCGCGGCCGAGGACAAGGTCGGCGCTCACCTCCGCGTGCTCAACGAGGGTCACCGCCGGCTCGCCCTCCGCGACCGGCTCCTCACGGAGGTCCTTGACTCCATCTATTTCAACAGCATCAGCTTCGGGACGGGTCTGGTCCTGCTTCTCGCCGCACAGGCCATGCGCGCGGGGGATTTCAGCGTCGGCGATTTCGCTCTCTTTGCCTCTTACCTGGGATACATCACCGACTTCACGCACTTCCTGGGCATGCTCGTCGTGCACTACCGGCAGACGGGCGTTGCTTTTGACCGGTTGGCGCAGCTGCTTCGCGGCGGTCCCCGCACCCAACTGGTGGAACACAGCCCACTCTACCTGCACCGCGACCCGCCGCAGCTGGTCCCGCCCGCGCCCCAACCCGGGGACCGGCTCGACGTCCTGGACGTGCGCGGATTGACCTACCGGTATCCCAGCTCCGGGCACGGCGTCTCAGGCGTTGACCTGACGCTTCGCCGGGGCAGGTTCGTCGTCATCACCGGCCGCATCGGTTCCGGCAAGACCACGTTCCTGCGCGCGCTCCTGGGATTGCTTCCGGCCGACAACGGCGAGATACGCTGGAACGGCAGCCCGGTTGCCGACGCCCGCACGTTCTTCGTGCCGCCCCGCTGCGCATATGTGCCCCAGGTGCCGGTGCTCTTCAGCGACACGATGCGCGGCAACATCCTGCTTGGGCTGCCCGACGACCCGGCCGAGCTGGGCAGGGCGGTCCGGCTGGCCGTCCTCGGACCGGACCTGGAGGCGATGGAGCACGGGCTTGATACGATAGTCGGCGCCCGCGGGGTGCGTCTGTCCGGGGGACAGGTCCAGCGCGTCGCCACCGCGCGCATGCTCGTCCGCCGCCCTGAGCTGCTGGTGATCGACGACCTCTCCAGTGCCCTTGATATCGAAACCGAACAACTGCTCTGGCACGGCCTGTTCGATGAGGGCCAGGGCGGAGACACGACCTGCATCGTTGTCTCTCACCGGCGGGCGGCGCTGCGCCGCGCGGACGAGGTCGTCGTGCTCCGCGACGGGGTGGTCGCGGACCGCGGGCGGCTCGACGAGCTGCTCGCCAGATCGGACGAAATGCAGCAGCTATGGGAGCGGGCCGACACGCAGCAAGAGGACCCGGCTTAAGGCACGGCGCCCCGCCGCTCCGCGAGCACCCACAGCTGATGTTCGTTGCTGCCCCAATCGGCCTCATCCGCCGACAGCACCACGCCGAAACCCGCGCCGGCGATCATGCGGAGGTTGGTTTCCGCGTCGAAGCTGCTCCAGGCCATCGTCGCCCCGCACCAGCCACGCTCGATCTCGACGCCCGCAGTGCGATGGACACCAACCGTGATCAGCAGGAAGCCGCCGGGCTTGACCAGGCGGTAGGCCCGGGCGAGCAACGCTGAGTGCTCCTCCCGCGGCACGTGAAAGAGGGCGTAAAGGCAAACGAGCGCGTCGACCGGCCCCGGAGGCTGGTGCGAGGTGAAGTCTCCCTCGATGAAAGCGGCGGCGGGCACGTTGCGCTTGGCCGCCGCGATGTGCTTGGCGCAGATGTCGACGCCCGTCAGGCGGAAACCCGACCACGCAAGGTGTAGGTCATAGGGGACGCCCGGCCCGCAGCCCCAGTCGAGGATTTCGGCTCCGGGCGCCAGCATAGCCGCCAGCCCGCCCACGAACCGTCGCTCAAACGGGCTGAGCTCCGCCGACACCCGGTAAGCGCCCTGGTAGTCGGCAAGCTCGTAACCGTTGCGGACGATTGTCCGCATGTTGATCTCGGAATTCTCCGGCCCTCTACCGGTAGACATTCGAGATCTTAAGGTGCTCCGTCTCGATGTCGGCCAGCGCGTAAAACACCTGCTGCATCCGAGCTTCGGGCGCCCGGCCGGCCACCTGCCGGTAGAAACTCTGGGCCCGGCGTTCGCGCCCGTGCGCCTCCGTGAAGTTGGCCTCATCGCTGTCGTCGCAGCCTACTTCAGGGGCCTCCGGCATCTCGATCCCCAGCATTTCGGCAAGGAGCTCGGCGTGTTCGGACTCCTGCTTGGCCAGCCTGGCGAAGATCGCCTCGCTGATCTCGTTCTGGGCCTTGCGGCGCGCGCACTGGTAAAAGCTTGTGTTGTTGAGCTCCAACTGCAGAGCCTGCACCACGTCGTTGCAGCAAAGGAGGGCATGCCCTACCTGCTAAGCAGGGCGGAGGGGGCGTCCGGCTGCGGAATCCCGGCCTCCGGAGTGCGTGCCTGCGGAGTGCCGTTCGCCTGCGGAGAGCCGCCTGCCAAGAGCGCGGCATAGTGATCGGCCAGACGGCGGGCGAGAAGGGAGGGCTGGTACTCGCGGCTACGGGTCGCGGCGGCCGCGCCCATGCGCGCGGCCATGGGGCGGTCCGCGGCGAGACGCGATATCGCCCGGGCCATTTCCTCTGGCTCCGGCGGAGCGATGAAGCCCTCGCATCCGTTGTTGAGCAGCGCTGTAGCCGCCGGAGAGTCGGCGGCTACCACCGGCAGCCCCATGCTCATGGCTTCCAGCATGACAAGCCCCTGGGTTTCGATAGTCGAGGTGAAAATGAGGCAGTCCGCCAGCCGGAGGTTGTGGAAAACCTGCTCGCGCGGCACCTCCCCGAGGAACGTGACCAGGCTCTTGATTCCCAACTCAACGGCCAGGTTGTGGAGCCGCTCGGATTCCGGTCCGTCGCCGACGATCAGCAGCCGCCAGCGGTCGCGCTCCTTGCCGTTGCCTTGGGCCAGATGGAACATGGTCAGCAGGGCCAGGTCCATGTTCTTTTCCTTGGCCAGCCGGCCGACCAGCGCGATTACAAACGCCTTGCCGGACCTGCCCCCGCGGCGCGCCGGCGGGTGCGCAACGCCGGAGTCAACTCCGGTCGGCAGGACCTCGAGGTTTCCGCTCACGCCGGTGTCTATCAAGAAGTCGCGCATGTGCGGAGACGGCGCCAGGATGAGCTGGCAGTATCCGCAGTAGTGGACCAGGTACTTGCGGACGACAGCCTTGAGCGGTTGGGACAAGGCCGGAAGGTAACGGGTGTATTCCTCGTAGATACTGTGACAGGTGAACACTGCGGGGCACTCGGCGGCCCGCGCGATGTACAGCCCGAGCAACCCCGCGGCGAAGGGCGAGTGCGCATGCACCACGCTCGGCCGCAGGTCGAGCAGCTGTTTTATCAGACGTCGGGTCAGCGGGGCGATCAGCCGCAGCTTGGGGTAGGCGGGCAGCGGCATCGACGGCAGGCGGAAAACGTCGGGGTCTTCCGCAACGTCGGGGTAGTCGGGAGCCACGATGACCACCCGGTGGCCGAGTTTGCGCAGCTCCTCCGCGTAAACATCCATGGAGGTCACGACGCCGCTGACATAGGGCCGGTAGGAGTCACTGAAGAACAGGACCGTCAAGCCCTCGGCGCGGTGCGGCTGCTGCTGGTTGATGATCTACCGGCCCTCCAAAGAAACGTATACTCCCCAGGCGGCATCGCCCGGCGTAGGGCAATCAGACTGGTTCCCTATTCCCAATCATACCTCCTCTAGAGGGTTCCCGTCGGACCCCGGCCTAGACGGTCGCGGGCAGGAGCGGCGCGGAGCCCACGCCGGAAACCTCTCACAAGGCCTGACAGTCCAATCTCAGCCGTGCTGGTATTCGCCCGTTTGCTGGTAATGGCGGAACAGCTTAAGGAGACGCATCGTGACAGGCCCCGGCTTGCCAGCACCGATCTTGACGCCGTCGACGCGCACGATGCCGAGCACGTCGGGGGATGTGCTCGTCAGGAACACCTCGTCGGCGGCGAGCATTTCGGGAACGGAAAAGGCCTGTTCGCCAAGCGGGATCCCGGCCGCGAGAGCGCACTCGATGGCCACGTGCCGTGAAATGCCACGCAAGATGTTGCGGGAGCGGGGCGCCGTGCGTACGACCCCGTTCATGACCGCGAAGACGTTGGACGCGGAACACTCATTGACGAGGCCGTCACGGTCGACGAGGATCGCCTCGTAGGCCCCGGCGCGCCGCGCAACGTTGCGGGCCATGCAGTTGGGCAGCAGGTTGAGCGACTTGATCCAGCACTTGGCCCATCGCTCGTCGGGCACCGTCACCGCGGACACGCCCTCAGCGTGCAGCGCGGGAGGTGAGCCGGCGAACTCCGTCGCCCAGGCCGCCACGGCCGGCACCGTGTTCTCGGGCGGAAAGTAGTGCTGGCGTGGGTGAACGCCGCGTGAAAGCTGCATATAGACAAGCGCGCTCCGGTATCCGCTGCGTACGTAAATCTCCTTTAGCAGCGCAGCGATCGCCGTGCGATCCCAGGGCAGGGCCAGCTCGATTCCCTCAGCGCTCCGATAGAGGCGATCAAGATGAAGCTCAAGCCCGAAGAACTTGCCGTGCAGGACCTTGACCACCTCGTAGATCCCGTCGCCAAACACGAAAGCCCGGTCATTGACCGGGGCTTTCGCCTGATCCAGGGTCGTGAATTCACCGTTATATACTGCGATGTCAGGCACTCCAGCGCCCCCTTGTCATCGGTGCTGCTGGAGTCGTTTCCTTGCCGCCATGTCCTTTCCCTGCTCAGCGCGCGGGTGCAGGGTCGGCCCGGTCGGCCTCCTCGCAGATCCCCACCCACGGCAGGTTGCGGAACCGCTCCGCGAAGTCCAGGCCGTACCCGACCACGAATACGTCCGGAATCTCAAAGCCCACATAGTCGGGGACAAACGCCACCTGGCGGCGTTCTGGCTTGTCGAGCAGCAAACAGGTCCGGACGGAAGCGGCCCCGCGTGCGCGCAATATCGCGCACGCGGCGACCAGGCTCTGCCCCGTGTCGCAGATATCTTCGACGATGAGCACGTGCCGCCCGGTGATGTCCCCGGCAAGATCCTTGGTGAGCCGCACCGCTCCCGGCTCGGTCTGGTTGCCGTAGCTGGCGATGCCGAGGAAGTCGATCTCAAGGGGCAGGTCGACCGCCCGCGAGAGGTCAGCCAGGAACACGAAACTGCCCTTGAGCAGGCCTATAAAGACCGGGCGGCAGCCAGCGTAGTCGGCCTCCAGCTGCTTGCCCAGGGCCCTGACTCTGCGCCCAATCGTCTCGCTGTCAAGCAGGACGCGCAATGTCGACGCCGGCCTCCCGAAGCACCTTTGCCAGGTCCGCGCGCTCACGCGCGCCGAGCGGCAGCAGCGGCCGCCGAGGCGGGCCGCCGTGCTTGCCCATCAGGTCCAGAGCGGCCTTGAGGCCCGGAATCCCCCAGCGGGAGGTAACAGCCTTGTTGGGGGCGAGGATCCGCTGCTGCAGGGCCCGCGCCGCGACTGTCTTGCCGGCGGTGGTGAGGTCCATCAGCTCGGCGCACTCGTCAGGCATGATGTTGGCCACCGCCAGGGTGCCGCCGACGCCGCCCATCACCAGTGTTGTCATCAGGAAGCTGCCGGAGCCGGCGAAGACCGAGAAGCCCTCGCCCGTTCCGCCGATGATCTCGGAGATCTGCACGATGTTGCCCGAACTGTCCTTGATCCCGGTGATGTTGGGGTGTGATGCCAGATCAATCACCAGGGCGGGCTCCATGTTGAGCCCGGTGTTGCGCGGCATGTTGTAGAGCATCACGGGCACGGGGCAGGCTTCCGCCACGTCCCAGAAGTACCGGCGCAGCGTGGCCGGGGTCATGTCGCCCTTGTAGTAGTAGGGTGTCAGCACGAGGCACGCGTCCGCGCCCAGTTTAGCGGCCTGCCTCGAAAGAGCGATGGTATCGCGCGTCGTCTCGCAGCCCGTGCCGGCGATGACCATCTTGTCTGCCGGCAGCCCGGCGCGCACGGCCTCGATCAGCCGCGCCTTTTCCTCAGGCGAAAGGAAGACGAACTCCCCGTTGGACCCCAGGACCACGACGCCGCGCAGCCGGGTCGCGCCCCACCAGGCGAGGTTCTCGGCCAGACGATCGTAGGCGATCTCCTCGTCGGGGCCAAACGGCGTGGGGATGGGGGCAAAGATCCCCGTTACAGCCCGCGCGCCGCTCATCACGAGCCCGCCTTAGCTGCGGCGTCGTACATCGCGCCGGCCGCGGCGACACCCGCGCCGGCCTCCGCGCGGTGGCCAAACCGCAACAGCAATTGCTCCAGGGCCGTCAGCACGAGCAGGACGTGGCGCCGCTGGGAGCCGTACCCCATCAGGCCGATGCGCCAGATCTTGCCCTTGGCGTCGCCGAGGCCGCCGCCGATCTCTATGCCAAATTCATTGAGCATCGCGGTGCGCACCTTGGCGTCCTCGACGCCATCCGGGATCAGTACCGGGGTGAGCGGCGGGAGCATGACGTCGTCTTCCGAGTAGAGGCCGAGTCCGAGGCCGCGCAGGCCCGCCCGCAGCGCGCGGGCGTTGAGCAGGTGGCGCGCCCAGCGGTTCTCCAGCCCCTCATCAAGGGCCATCCGGAGGGCTTCCCGGATCGGGTAGATCAGGTTGACCGGGGCCGTGTGGTGGTACGCGCGTGGATTGCCGGTCCAGTATTTCTCAATCAGGGTGAGGTCGAGATACCAGCTGGCGACGGGTGTGCGGCGGGCCGCCAGCTTTGCGCGGGCCCGCGGACCGAGCGTGAGCGGCGCAAGGCCCGGGAGGGCGCCGACGCACTTCTGGCTGCCGGAGTAGCAGGCATCAATGCCCCACTTGTCGATCTCCAGCGGGCACCCGCCGAGCGAGGTGACCGCGTCCACGAGCAGCAGGCAGTCATACTCGCGCGCCATGCGGGTGATCTCCGCCATGGGCTGGAGCACGCCGGTCGAGGTTTCGGCATGAACACAGGCCAGGATCGCCGGCCTGACCTCGCGCACGACCTTGACGAGGTCGGACGGGTCCACGGCCTGTCCCCAGGGGTAACGGACCACGGTGACCTCGCCGCCGGCGCGTTCGGCGATTGTGGCGATACGTTCACCAAAGAAACCGTTGACCGCCACCACTACCTTGTCGCCCGGCTCAACGGTGTTGTACACCGCGGCCTCCATGCCGGCCATACCCGTTCCCGGAACGACCAGGGTCAGTTCGTTGCTGGTCCGGAATACCGCCCGCAGCAGCTCCATCGTCTCGTCCATGATCGTCACGAACTCGGGATCAAGATACCCGAGGACGTTGAGCGACGCTGCGCGCAGGATCGCCGGTTCGACGCTGGCGGGTCCGGGGCCCAGCAGCAGCTTGTCGGAGGGCTGTAGCGCCTGATAGGTCAATTCACTCGCTCCTTTGCGGAAATCCGGCCTCCCGGGGGCAAACGCCCGGAAGCGGGGGCTTGATTCCAGTCATCCCTATCTTACTACCGGAGGGCACGGTTTCCCTTCGCGTTTTCACCTGCGCAGGGGCAGCCAGCAGGAGACGGCGAAAAGAGAGTAACCCGGCGCAAGGGCCATACCGCGGCTTCTTGCGGGAGTGCAGGGGGGAGGGGGGCGCTGGCTCTGGAAACGATACTGGCGACCGACGTGGGCAGCACGACAACCAAGGCGATCCTGCTCGAGCGCCAGTCCTCCGGCTGGCGGTTGGCCGGCCGCGAGGAGGCGCCCACGACGGTCGAGTCACCTTACGAGGACGTGACCATCGGCATTGCCCAGGCCGTTGCGCGGCTTGAAACAGTCACCGGCAGAAAGCTGCTCGACCAGGGCGAGGTCGTCGCCCCGCGGCGTGGCCCGGTCGGCGCCGACCTGTACATCAGCACCAGCAGCGCCGGCGGCGGACTGCAGATGGTCAGCGCCGGACTCGTCTCCCGCTACAGTGCAGGGAGCGCCGAAAGGGCCGCGCTAGGCGCGGGGGCGATCGTCAGCAGGTCGCTGTCCATCCTCGACGCCAGGCTGTCGGCTGACTCTATCGACCTCCTGAGAAGGTTGCGTCCCGACATCGTCCTGCTGTGCGGCGGCACGGACCAGGGCAACGTGTCAAGCGTGGTCTCATTGGCGGAGTACCTGGCTGTCGCCGGCCCCGCGCCGCGGCACGGCGGCGGGCGCCTCCCGGTTGTCTATGCCGGCAACTCCGGGGCGCGCGACGAGGTCGAGCGCCTCTTGGGCGAGCGTTTCGACCTGACCATGGTCGACAACGTCCGCCCGTCGGTCGACGACGAGGTTCTGGAGCCCGCTCGGCGCGAGGTGCACAGGGTTTTTCTCGAGCACGTGATGTCCCGCGCGCCGGGATACGACCGTCTGCTGCGCTGGTCGGCGCGACGGCTTGAGCCGACCCCGCGCGCAGTCGGCGTGATGATGGAGATGTTCGCGCGGGATCACGGCGCGGAGGTGCTGGGGATCGACATCGGCGGCGCCACGACCGACGTCTTCACTGTTCTTCAGGGCCGGTTTACCCGCAGCGTCAGCGCCAATCTCGGCCTATCTTACAGCGCCGGCAACGTCTTGCAGCGGGCCGGTCTCGACGCCCTGCTGCGCTGGCTGCCATACGCGGCCGATGCCGACGCGATACTTGACTCAATTCACAACAAGATGGTCCGGCCGACGACCCTGCCGGAAACGACAGAAGAGCTCATGCTTGAGCACGCGCTGGCCCGCGAGGCGATTCGTCTCGCCCTCGCCAGGCACTGGATCGTAGCCCAGATCCCGGACTCCACGCGGAGCGGAGAGACATCAGATCCGGACTGGATGGGCCGGAGGACGGCCAGGGCTCTCCAGCCGACGACGGTTATTGGCAGCGGCGGCCCGCTGTGCCACGCCCCGCGGCGGGTCCAGGCGGCGTTGATCATGGCGGACTCGGTGGAGTTGGCGGGTGCGCTCGACCTGTTCGTGGACAGCGTGTTCATGCTGCCGCACCTCGGCGTGCTCGCGGCAAGCCATCCTGATGTGGCCAGGGAGGTTTTCGAGCGCGACTGCCTCGTGCGCCTGGGGACGCTCTTTGGCGCGCGTCTTCCGCGCTGGGTTCGCGAGGGGCAGGTCGTCGGGAGAGCGGTCGTCCGCGTTGAGGGCGCGGGAGGTGCAGGAGGCGCGGGAGACCGGGACGGCGCGCCCCCGCTTACCGATCTGGTGCTGCGCGCGGGCGAGATGGTCCTGGTTCCCTTGCGCGGAGAGCAGTCGGCCCGCGTGGAGATATTCCCGCGGCTGGGCACCGATTTCGGGCGGGGGCCGGGCAAGCTCCAGACCAAAGTCGCCAAGGGCGGGGAGGCCGGTTTGATCTTTGACCTGCGCGGCAGGCCGATCCGCACTTCCGGAGGTTCCGAGGCTCAGGTCCGGCGTCTCCGCTCGTGGCTTGATGCCGTAGCTGCCTATCCTGGCTTTGGCCGTGCGCAGCACGGGGACATGGACGGCTCTGCGCGGGGGCCCCTCTCCGCGGGGGCGGCGGGAGGTGGCTCCGGTGGAGCCTAGGTCCGTCGGGCGGGCGGCGTTTGCCGGTGTGCAGTCGGGGGCCCCGGCCGTGGGTGCCCAGCGGGTGCTGCTGCGGGGCAGGCTCGAGGCGGTGCGGCGCCTGCCGCTGCCCGGCGAGGTATTGGTCGCGGAGGGGCAGACCGTCGATCCCGATACGGTCATCGCCGAGGCTCCCAACGCGCCCGCGCGGCTGCATGTCATTGAGCTCACTCAAGCGCTTGGGCGGCAGCTCGATCCCGACGAGGTGCGTTCGGCGCTGGCCAGGGGCCCGGGCGACTTCGTGCGGCGCGGCGAAGTCCTGGCCCGCGCCCGGGTTGGCTGGATGGACCGCGACTCCCTGGAGGCGCTTTCTCCTGTCGACGGCGTGGTGGAGTTTGTGTCACTTGGGCGGGCCCAGATCGTCGTCCGCAGTCAGGCCGAGCAAACCGAGGAACGCGTGTTGCTGCCGGTCGCCTCGCATCTTGGCGTGGAGCCCGCCGAAATGCTGGGCTACGCCGTCTGCCGGCCCGGCCAGACCGTCGAGGTCGGTGACCTCTTGGCCCGCGTGCCGGGACTCAGCCTGTTGGCCAACGAGTACCGCAGCCCTGTTGCCGGCGTGGTTGAATCCGTTTCCGCGCTGACCGGGACAATCGCCGTGCTCCAGGACCGTCGCCCGGTGCAGCTGCGGGCTTTCCTATCCGGCCGCGTCGAGCGGATCATCCCCGGGTACGGGGCCGTCGTCGCTGCCAGGGGTCACCGGGTGCTTGGCGTGTTGGGCCTGGGGGGCAAGTCCTGGGGCCGCCTGATGGCGATCGGTCTTGGTCCGGGGGATGCGGTCCGTGCCGGCATGGGTTCAGGCGCGGCCGGGAAGCAGGGGCCCGGCTCGCTTTTGCCGCACCAGGTCAGTTCGGAGCACGCCGGATGCGTCCTGATCGCTCCCGGCGAGGTCGGGGCGGAGGCGCTGCGCGCCTGCCGAGAACACGCTGTCCGGGGCGTGATTGCGGGCTCGGCGCGCGCTCGCGCCCTCGGTTCGTTCCTGGGCCGGCCGCTGGCGGCCGAAGTAGTCACCGGTCCCGGCGCCCTGGCCCTGCGTGACCAGCCCGGTCAGGGACGGGGGCTCGCCGACGAGCCGGGCCTGACTGTGATCTTGACCGAGGGTTTCGGACGGCTGGCGATGGACGACGAGGTTCTGGCGGTGCTGCTCGCGCATGTCGGGCGTGTCGTGTCCCTTGACGGCCTCACGCAGATCAGGGCTGGTGTCGTCCGTCCCATGGTGCTGCTGCCGGAGGAAGGCGCGGACACTCCGCCGGGCGAACCTGGGGGCATTGCATCCGGCGAACGCGGGAACCTTCCATCCGGCGAACCCGTAAGGGCAATTCAAGTCCTCGGCGCCGGGTCGCGCGTCCGGATCGTCCGCCATCCCTACTTCGGGTTGCGCGGAACCGTCATCAGGCCCCCGGGCGGGCTCGTCCGGCTGGAAACCGAGGTAGAAGCCAGGGTGCTTGAGATACGCCTCGACGACGGCCGGATGGTGAAGGTCGCCGAAGCCAACGTGGAACTCCAGGAGGCATTCTGATTTGCCGCGCACACCCTCAAGCTCCGGGGCACCCGAGTACTGGCGCCGGCTCGTCGGCCTGTTTTTCGTGGGCTGGGTCCTGATCTACGCCAACCGTACGGTGCTGTCGCCGCTCCTTCCGGTGATTCAAGAACAGTGGGGGCTGAGCAAAGCGCAGCTTGGGCTGCTCAACTCGGCGTTCTTTCTTATGTACACGCTGATGCAGGTCCCGACCGGGGTCCTGGCCGACCGTTTTGGCCGCCGGCGTCTGCTCCTTCCTGGCTACCTGGTCCACGGTCTGGGTGCGGCGGTCAGCGGTATCGCCGGCGGGCACGGCGCTTTCCTGGCGGCGCGGGCCGCCACGGGACTGGGGCAGAGCACGTACTACGCGACGCAATACGCGCTGGCGTCGGAGGTCATCCCCGGCCCCTTCCGGGCTCTCGGCATGGCCATCATCAACAGCGGCATGGCCTTCGGCATCGCCCTCGGAATGTCCATCGCCAGCGCAAGCCTGCTCGTGGGCGGCGGCGCGTGGCGGTGGGCGTTCGTTGTGCTCGGCGGGCTGACCATCGTGCTCTGGGCGGTCATGGTCCGGCTGATCAGGCCGGAAGCCGGTGGGGTGGGCCCGGCCCCTCGGCCCGACCCACGGGCCGCATCCGGTATCCAGCCCTCGGCCCGCGCCGGCCCGAACGGAAACGTGCTGTTGGCCTACGTGGTCGCTTTCGCCACGATGTACGGTTTCTTCGTGATCCTGACCTGGCTGCCCTACTACCTGCAGACCCAGCGGGGACTGGCCGGAGCGCAGGCCGGTGTCGTTTCGGCCGCCGTTGCTTTCACGGCTGTACCCGCCGGGGTTTTCGCCGGGGGGCTCTCGGACCGTCTCGGCCGCCGCCGGCCCGTGCTGATCGCGCTGATCCCGCTCAGCGCCCTGGCACTCGTGATGATCGTCGTTTCGCCAGGGATGCCGGGCGTGTACATGGCGATCGCGCTCTACGGGCTGACAGGCAAGCTCGTGCTTGACCCGCTGGTTGTCGCGCTCGTCGCCGACGCGACTCCCGCGGCCAGCTATGGAACGGCATTTGGCCTACTCAACTTCTCGGGCACCATCTCGACCGTCCTTGCCCCGGCCGTGACGGGGTACATCGCCGATGTCAGCGGCACATTCGTTTCCGCTTTTCTGCTGGCGGCCGCGCTGCAGGTGATCGCAACGGGATGCCTGCTGGCAATGCGCGCGGAGCCTGCGCGCGGGCCGGGTCGGGCAGGAAAGCAGGCCGCATAGGATGAATCAACGGTCGGCTGCAAAGCTCTGAACACGGTCGCCCGCGCCCGGCCGGTGCGGCGCGTCAAGCTCAAGGAGGTCCCCATGGTACTCTGGCAAATCTTCGTCGCTTTCGCCCGCACAGGCATTCTCGGGTACGGCGGCGGACCTTCCTCGATCCCGCTGGTACAGATCGAAGTGGTCAACAACTTCAAATGGCTGACCCTTGAGGAGTTTTCGGACATCCTCGCCATAGGCAACGCCCTGCCCGGACCGATCGCGACCAAAATGGCCGGATACGTCGGCTACAAGGTGGCGGGGCTGCCGGGGGCCTTCATGGCCCTGCTCGGGACGATCGGCCCCTCGCTTTTGGCAATGCTGCTTCTGTACCAGGCCCTGCTGTCTTTCAAGAACCTCCCGTACGTGCAGGGGATGATCCGCGGCATCCGGCCGGTCGTGATTGTGCTGCTCGGGATCCTGATCCTCGACCTGTGGCCCGCGGCCATGAAGGGCTGGCAGACTGCTGCCATCGGTATCGTGGCCTTTGTGGCCATCCGCCTCCTCCATGTGCACCCCGCGCTGACGGTTGTCGGCGCGCTGCTTCTCGGCGCGTTCTGGCTGGCGTAGGAGCCGGTCCCAGGCGTGAACGCGGTGAGCTTGCCCAGGAAGTTGTCGAACAAGCTGACCTCAGCACTCATTCCTCCAGACTGACCCGCCCCGCGGCATAGACGCCGGACGTGCGTGGATTACCCTCCCTGCCTGGTCCGCATACCCTGAGCGATGAAACCCAGCTAAAGGAGGGATCCCGGATGTCACACCGGAAGTGCGACCAGACCACCCTGTTGTTGCTGCTCGCCCTGCTGGCCTGGTTCTGTTTCAGGCGCCCCACGTGCTAGGGGCTGGCCAGCGAGGTGTCCGGCATTCGCCGGCCGCCTTCCCGTAGCACTGACTGCGGCGGTTGGGAGGTGGTGTTGTCGTGCTAAT
Organism: Bacillota bacterium; assembly: GCA_030691505.1. GTDB lineage: Bacteria > Bacillota > Sulfobacillia > JAUYEG01 > JAUYEG01 > JAUYEG01. The sequence goes on from JAUYEG010000175.1 coordinate 16,978, forward strand.
GCTAACGAGCATAGCAAGAAAAAGCCAGACGCAATCGGCCCTTTTGCCGATGCTGCTCATGCTGCTGATCAATCAGCAGGCTGGTCTGCAATCGAGGATTACTGTTCAGGCCACGCCCAAGAAATCCTAGCAGGTACGTCTCTTCCCGCCACCCTCGGCCGCGGGCGGTTCTGACGCCCGGGGCCGAGGTTCTGCCTTGCTCGCGGGGGCTGTCACCTAATCAGCCAAACCGTGGGGCAACCTCCGCGGCCGCCGGTCCAAGGCGCGCGCAGTCACCGTAACGGCATCGTCTCCAGCCCGGCGATTTCTTCGGCCAACAGCTTCTGGACCTCATACCACAGTAATCTGAGGCGGGCCGCGCCGCGCATGTCCCCCAGGGCAAGCTGCGACTGGCAGTCCCGGGCCTGCACGGCGAGATGGCCTAAGCCCGTCGTACCCTCCCAGAGTTCTGCGGCATGGCCCACTGTCTGCGCAGCGGCGCCGAAATCATGGCGGGCCGCCTCGCCTATAGCCACCGCCAGGTGGCTCTGTCCGGAGAGCAGGGCCAACGCCCGGAGCAGCCGCTCGCGTAGCGGAAGCCACAATCCCATTGTCTCGGGCTCCGATGCCCCCGGTGTTCCGGGCTCCGGTTGCGTTGCCCCCGGGGACTTTCCCCCTGGCTGACCGCCAGACTGCGCGCCGGGATCGCCTGGCTGTAAGCTCCCAGAAGCCCCGGAAGCACCAGGTGCCCCCGGACTCCCCGGGTCGTTTTCCGGCCCCAAGCGGCGCTCGATTGACTCCCGCAGCGAGGCCCACTCCTCGCGCAGCGGCGTAGTCTCACGCGGCAGTTGGATTGACAGCAAGTAGTAACTGACCACGCCGGCCGCGAGGCCCGCCGTGGCCAGGTAGAGCAGGAGCTTCATCACGGCGCCGGCGCCGGCTATGACCGCGCGCATGCGGCCCCTCGGCCGCTGCTCAGGTCTATCGTACTCCGGCTCGTGCACTCTTCCCGCCGAAAACAGGTCACCGCTCAACCACATCACGCCCCGTGCCTGGCCGGTCCGCCTGGTACGGCCCTTTTCGGGGTCCTGGGCGCGGGTGCCCGGCCTGCTCGTCCTAGAGCTATGCGGGTCACGCCGCGGGCATGACCGGCGCAACGTGCCGGATCCGGGGCGTCTGGCCGGGCGTGTCCATGATATTGTCGGGTTGAGCGCGGAGCCCCCCCCCGAAGGCCGCCTCGGCGCGGCGCGGCGCGCCGCGCCGCTCAGGCCAAAGGGATATACTTGGCGGAGCAGGAGGTTTTGCACATGGCAGGTCCAGACATCTACGATCTGGCGATCATCGGGGCTGGCCCGGCGGGGCTGGCGGCGGCTGTCTATGCCGGCCGGTCCAGGTTGCGCACGGTGGTGTTCGAGCGCCAGTACCCAGGGGGCCAGGCCTTTAACACAGACCGCATCGACAACTATCCCGGGTTTGCCGAGGGCATCAGCGGCCCCGAGTTGACCGAGCGGATGGCCCAGCAGGCCCGCGTACACGGCGCCGAACTGCGTACAGCCGATGTGACCGCGGCAGCCCTGCGGGGGCATCCCAAGCGCCTGACGACAACCGAGGGCGAGGTGTTCTGCCACACGGTCATCGTGGCGTCTGGCGCGCAGCCCCGTAAGCTCGGCGTGCCGGGCGAGGCGGAGTTTGCGGGCCGCGGGGTTTCCTACTGCGCCACGTGCGATGGCCCGTTTTTCCGGTCCAGGCGCGTCGCCGTCGTCGGCGGGGGCGATGCGGCGCTGGCCGAAGCTCTCTTTCTGGCCCGGCTGGCCAGCGAGGTCTTCGTGGTTCACCGCCGCACGGAACTGCGCGCGGTGCGGGCCCTGCAGGAGAAGGCACAGGGGCAACCGAACATCAGTTTCCTATTGCCGGCGGTAGTTGTGGAGATTTCCGGGGCCGGTGACCATGTGGAGTCGATACGGTTGGCCAGGGCTGGGCAGGCTGGGCCTGGTGCCAAAGGGGACATCCCCGAGCGGCTTTCCGTGGACGGGGTCTTTGTCTACGTCGGCAATGATCCGTCAACCGGGTTTATCGCCGGGCAGATTGAGCTGGACGAGCAGGGCTACGTGCTGACCGACGCCGAGATGCGGACCTCTGAGGACGGCGTCTTCGCGGCCGGCGACGTCCGGCGCAAGGGCCTTCGGCAGATAGTCACCGCCTGCGGCGATGGCGCGGTCGCGGCCATGAACTGCGAACGTTGGCTGGTGGACCGGATTTAGTTATCCGTGCTCGGATAAACCATGCGTACGTGCTCGGACAGACCATGCGCGGCTGGCCGCGGATCGGCCTGAAGCGGCACACAACGAACCGATGGAAGGTGAGACGAGTGGCGGGCAAGGCAGCGGAGGTAACCGACAACCAATTTCGCAGCGAGGTACTTGAGAGTGAGGTTCCAGTACTGGTCGATTTCTGGGCGTCCTGGTGCGGGCCGTGCCGGATGGTCGCTCCGATCGTGGAGGAGTTGGCCGGCGACTATGAAGGACGTCTCAAGGTACGCAAGCTCAATGTTGACGACAACCAGGATACGGCGCAGCAATTCGGGATCATGAGCATCCCGACGCTGATCCTGTTCAAGAATGGCAAACCGGCGCAGCGTCTTGTCGGCGCGATGCCCAAGGCCGAGCTCAAGAAACAGATCGACCAGGTACTGTAGGCGGCCAAAGAAGTTTGTGACATGCGCCGGACGTGTCAGTCTTGGACGGCGCATGCGACGCAACCGTGCTATAATCGTCATCGCGGCGTCCGGCAAACGGCAACGACCGGGCGCGGCATTTTCGCGGGGGCAGCTAGGTCCTGGTGGGTCTCCTGGACTTCAAATCCAGTGGCGGGCGGCGTTCCCGTCCGCGGTGGGTTCGATTCCCACATGCTCCCGCCATGAATGCCACGCGGGACCACATCCCGCTTGACAGAGGCAGTGACGAGAGGTGGCAGGTGGCGCTCTGCCCACCACCACCTCTCACCTTTATCCCTGGTAGGGCCGGAGGGGTGCGCGCGCTTGCAGGCGCCGACTAGCTCATCCGAGCGGCAGTCCAAGCAGGTGATTATCGGCACGGCCGGGCACGTCGACCACGGCAAGACCAGCCTGGTGCGGGCCTTGACCGGCGTCGAGACCGACCGCCTGCCGGAGGAAAAACGCCGCGAGATGACGATCGACCTGGGATTTGCCAACTTCAGCCTGCCCAGCGGCAGGCGGGCGTCGATTGTCGATGTGCCCGGACACGAGCGGTTCGTCGGCAACATGCTCGCGGGCGCAACCGGAATCGATCTGGTTCTCTTCGTGGTCGCCGCCGACGAAGGCGCCATGCCGCAGACCTTCGAGCACCTCGACATCCTTGATCTCCTCGGTCTGGAGGTCGGGATCATCGTCCTGACCAAGACGGATCTGGTCGAGCCCGACTGGCTTGAGATGGTGCAAGAGGAGGTCCGCGAGGCCACGGCAGGTACTTTCCTGGCCGCCGCGCCGATCGTCCCGGTGTCGTCGCGGACCGGGCACGGGCTTGATGAGCTGGTCCGCCGCTGCGACGAGGCTCTCGACCGGGTCAGCGGCAAGGCAGCCTACGGGCCCGCGCGTCTGCCGGTGGATAGGGTCTTTACAGTGGCTGGCTTCGGAACTGTGGTGACGGGTACTTTGCTGTCCGGCCGCGTGGCCGTCGAGGACCGGCTCGAGCTGCTTCCCGCGGGCCGCGAGGTCAGGGTCCGCTCGCTGCAGGTGCACGGCGAGGACCGGCCGCTGGCCCTGGCGGGACAGAGAATAGCGGTCAACCTGGCCGGGCTTGAGAGATCGGAGGTAGCGCGCGGCGAGGTCCTGGCCTCGCCCGGCGCCTTCTCGCCCGGTGACAGGTTCGACGGGGAACTCCGGCTCGTGGGCCGGGCGCCGCGGGCGCTCCGGTCGCGGTCCCGGGTGCACCTGCACACCGGCACAAGTGAGGTCATCGGGCGCTTGCTCTTGCTGGACCGGCTGTTGCTCGAGCCGGGGGAGTCTGCTCTCGTGCAGTTTCACAGCGAGGCGCCGCTCGTTCTGGGAGCGCGCGACCGTTTCATTATCCGGTCGTATTCACCGGTGCGAACGATCGGCGGTGGGGTGGTTGTGGACCCCCATCCGCCCTGGCGCCGCAGACGGCTGCGCGGCAGCCGCGGCGCTCAGGCCCTCGAGTCGCTCCGGGCAAGGCAGCGCGGCGATCCTGCCGAGGCCCTGACCCGTGTGCTGCAGGGCGCGGGTGGACCGCTGCCCCGGATAGCCCTATTGCAGCAGGCGCAGCTTGACTCCAACCTGCCGCCCGACGATCTGGAAGCCGCGTTCGCCGAGCTCCTGCGCAGGGGCAGCCTGCGCGAGCTGGACGACGCCGGACAGGTCATGCTCTCCGATCTCTGGGAGCAGACGGCGGAGGCCGCCCTTGGATGGCTGGCGAGGTACCACGGGGAGTGGCCCCTCCGGCGGGGCGCGGGCCGGGACGAGCTTCGCGCGGCACTGTTGCCCGGATGGGCGCCGCGCCGCTTTGCCACCTATCTGCATTCGCTTGCTGCGGCCGGCCGCGTCGAACTGCAGGAGGACCGCGTCGCGGCCGCCGGCCACCGGCCGGTTCTTGAGGGCGATCTGGCAGAGCTGGCACGCTGGGTCCAGGAGCGGTTCGTCGAGGGAGGTTCGTCTCCGCCTGACCGCGGCGAATTGGCCCGCGAGATCGCGCAGGCCCCGCAAAAGCTCCCGTCCCGCGGCAGGCCGGGGGGGGCCGTAAACGCCCAATTGCTTTTTGACCAGGTTTTCGACTACTTGCTGGAGACCGCCGCCTTGGTCAAGGTTAAGGACGACATCGTCTTCCACCGCGACGTCCTCGCGCGGATCTCAGAGCATCTGGTACGATTCCTCGAGGAACGGGGATCGGTGACCGTGAGCGATTTCAGGCAGCTCATCGGAACCAGCCGCAAGTATGCTGTGCCGCTCCTTGAGTATTTCGACGCGCGGCGGGTCACGCGGCGGGAGGGCGATGTCCGCTTCCCGGGGCCGGGCGCCGGATCGCCGGGCGCCGGATCGCCGGGCGCCAGGGTGTCCGGTCCATAGAGAGTGGGGGTAACCGGTGATGGATGCCACATCAGCAGGACGGGAGCGACAGCCGGGTAGCGGCCCTGCCCCGGCGGGGGCCGGCTCGGGGCCCGATGATGCGGCGCGTGTGACCGTGGACAAGCTCAAGCGCGATGCTGAGGTGCTTGCGCTCATGGCCGGCGGTGATGATCTGTTGAGGGCGATTGGCTATACGGAGCACGGCCCCCGGCATGCCGGCTGGGTGTCTTCGGTCGCCCATAACGTCCTCGCGCGCCTTGGATTTCCGGATCGAGAGGCTGAGCTCGCAGCCATAGCCGGGTTTCTGCATGATATCGGCAACGTCGCGGGCCGCCACCGCCATGAGCAAACCGGTGCTCTCCTTGCGCGCGAGGTCCTGCTGCGCCTCGGCGTTCCCTACTCCGAAATCTCCATGGTCATGGGTGCGATCGGCAACCATGAGGAGGGCATGGGCCAGGTGGTCAGCAACGCCGGCGCCGCCCTGATGTTGGCGGACAAGTCCGATGTGCACCGGACCCGGGTACGCAATCCCGAGATCGCCGCTTTTGACATCCATGACCGGGTCAACTACGCGGTGGAGCATTCCTTCCTGCGCGTGGACGATAAGAAACACACTGTCACGCTTGAGCTCAACATTGACACGCGGATCTCGCCGGTAATGGACTACTTCGAAATCTTCCTGAGCCGCATGATCCTGTGCCGGCGGGCCGCGAGTTTCCTCGGGGCCCAGTTTGAACTGCAGATCAACGGAGTGCGGCTGCTTTAGTCCCAAGACGCCCGGGGCGTGTGCGTGATCTGGTGGATGTGGTGGATGTAATCGAAGGTGGTGTTGGTTTATGAGGGATCGGGGCCGTCGCCGCATCCCGTCCGCGGCGATCCTGGCCGCAGCGCTGCTCGCCGTGCTGGCGGCGGTGTATGCCGTGTCGCCCGCGGCCCGGGTTACGCTCGGGCTGTTGGGCAAGCCCGTCTATGCCTGGCCGGCAGGGATCGCGGTCCTGCTCTTCCTGGCTAACTACTTGACCGGCGGATTCCGAGCGCGGCGGCGCAGCACCTGGCGGCTAGCGGCCGTCCTCCTGGCGATCGCCTGCCTCGGCTACTACCTCGGCTTTGTCAACCCTATCCTGGCCCAGATCAACCAGGGGCTTGACCTCAAGGGCGGCGTCCACGTCGTACTTGAAGCCGAGGATATCCCAGGTTCGCCGGTGACCGAGGAGGCTATGCAGACGGTCCAGGCGATCCTCGAGGCCCGTGTGAACGGACTGGGTGTCGCGGAGCCCCGCGTTGAGCGCTCGGGGGCACGGCGCATCATCGTCGAGTTGCCGGGTATCGCCGACCCGGAAAGAGCGCTCGCAGACATAGGCCGCACCGCTTATCTGGAGTTTGTCGAGGGGTTTGACCTCTACCTGGTGAGCGCCGGGGACAATGCCGATGGGCTTCGCAACGCCCTGAGGGAAGAGCTGGGACTGACAGCCGCTCAGGCCGGCGCGCTCATCCAACGGCTGGGGGAGGGGCCCCAGCTGCTCAAGGCAGGGCTCGACTACGCTCCGCTGATTGATCTGGCTGAGGCAGTTTTCGACACCGGGGCCAGTGTGGTGGAGGACCCGCGCGTCATCCTTACCGGCGCCGATCTCGCTGCCGGGGGCGCCCGCGCCGCCTTTGACCAAAACAACCGGCCGATCGTTTCGCTGACCTTCACGGCCGAGGGCGCTCAGAAGTTCGCCGATCTGACCACGAGACGCGTCAATCGCCCGATTTACATCCTGCTGGACCGCCAGCTGGTCCAGGCGCCGACGGTCTCGGAGGCGATCACGAGCGGCCGCGGGCAGATCACGGGATACGGGTCCTATGAAGACGCATTCCGGGTCGCCGTGTTACTCAACTCCGGCGCACTGCCGGTCAAGCTCGTTGCCCTTGCCCCGCAGGTGGTCAGCGCCACGCTCGGCGCCGATTCGATCGCCCGCAGCAAGACGGCCGGGATCATCTCCATCGCGGCTGTGATCGGCTTCATGCTGCTCTTCTACCAGGCGGCGGGGCTGCTCGCCAACCTGGCTCTCGCGCTGTACATCATGCTGGTGCTGGTGGCGCTGGCCGGCATCAACGCGACTCTGACCCTGCCCGGGGTGGCAGGTTTGCTGCTGTCGGTCGGTATGGCGGTGGACGCCAACGTGATCACCTTTGAGCGCGTGCGCGAGGAGCTGCGGCTTGGCAAGACTGTCAGGTCCGCCATCGAGAGCGGTTTTTCCCGCGCCCTGGGGACGATCGTGGACGCAAACCTCACAACGCTAATCGCCGCGGGAGTGCTCTTTTACCTCGGCAGCGGCCCCGTTCGGGGGTTCGCGGTGACTCTGGCGGTGGGCATCGTCGTAAGCATGCTTACCGCCGTCTTCATCACCCGCTATCTCCTGCGCCTGGCTGTCGGCGCGGGCTGGCTGAGAGACCCGCGGTGGTTCTTGGGATCCCGCCAAGGATCCCGCCAAGGATCCCGCACGGGGGGTGATGCTGTTGCGTAGATCAGGGTCTATCGACTTCTACGGACGCCGCCGTCTGTGGTATGCGGTTTCGATTGCCGTCATTGTCCTAGGGGCCATCAGCCTGGCTCTGCCGTCATATGGGCTGCGCCTCGGCATCGACTTCACCGGCGGGACTTTGCTTGAAACCCGGTTTGAGCGCACGGACGTTACAACCGCGGAGGTGCGTCAGGTGCTCGGCCCGCTGGGGCTGGGCGAACCGATCATCCAGCAGGCGGTCGACGACCCGGCCCGCTTCATCATCCGGACGGCGGCCTACGCGGAAGAGGATCGCCAGGCGGTGCAAAACGCGCTGACGGCCGGTATCGGGCCACACCAGGTCCAGCGTTTCGAGGGCATCGCGGCCGTGGTCGGCCGCGAGCTCACGCAGCGGGCCGTGCTGGCGGTTGCGGTCGCCTCGGCGCTGATGCTGCTCTATATCACGGTCCGGTTCGAGTTCCGTTTCGGGGTGGCCGCGATCGTTGCGCTCTTGCATGACGTGGCGGTCACGGTGTCGGCGTTTTCGCTGCTGCGCCGCGAGGTTAGCGTGACGTTCGTAGCCGCCCTGCTCACGGTCGTCGGATATTCGATCAACGATTCGATCGTAATATTCGACCGCATCAGGGAAAACCTACGCGCGCGGGCGCACGGGCCGGGGGACTACGGACCGCTGGTAAACCGCAGTCTCAACGAGACTCTGACACGGTCGATCAATACTTCCGCGACAACGTTGCTGGCTATTCTGGCCGTGTTTCTCTTCGGGGGCAGGACGATCCGCGACTTCGCCCTGGCGCTCATGATCGGCATGGTTGCCGGTACGTACTCCTCCATCTTCATCGCCAGTCCCATCTGGGCCACCTGGCGCGAGTCGGCCGCTCGCGCGGCTCGGCGGGCGGCCCCGGCGGCGCCCGCCGTCCCGGCTGCCGGCCGCACCATATCTGCCGCGCGGTCAGCGGCGGGCGGGACGGCAATCGGTTCGCGGCAACCCGAGACCGCCTCCGCCGGCGGGCCGACCGGCCCGGGCGCGCCGCCGCCGTCCGGCAAGAGCAAGTCACGGTCCAAACGGCGCCGCAGGTAACAAGGGCGCTGGCGGTAACAGTGAGGCTGCCGTAACAACGGCCCGCTTTGCAGGCCCGCTCCGCATTGCGCGGGGCGGGTTCTTTTCTTTGCCGCCAGACCGTCCCTCGACGCACAAATAGGCTGCTAAAGAGGTTGTTTCGCCCATAGCTGGCGGATTGGCGGGGATGCCTGGGCGCAGAATATGACCGCTGGCGAGCGGTCGCGGACCGCCCGCCGACGCCACAGGAGGTGCGCGATGAGGTCCTATTCTCTGCTGACCCGGCACCCGGGAAACGTCGCCCTGTTCCGGGCGGTGGAGCTTTCGCTTTTGGCATCTGTTGCCGGTTGGCCGCTGCATCTGCACGTTGAGGGGCTGCGGGGCACCGGCAAGACGACCATCCTGAGGAGCGCGCGGGGCATCCTCCCACCGGTCCGCCGTATCAAGGATTGCCCGTACAACTGCGACCCGCGTTCCCCGCACTGCCCGCTTCACGCCGGTCTGACCCCGGACGCGGTGGCCGCGCTCGGGACCGAGGATATCCCGATGCCGTTCTGCGAGGTGTCCCACTCCGCCAAGGTAGGCACGGTCGCCGGCAGCATTGACCTCTCGCAGCTGGCCTCGCGCGAGCAGCCGTCTGCTGTGCTGCTGCCGGGTACGCTGGCGAGGGCCCACCGGGGGATCGTCTTCGTCGATGAAATCAACCGGCTCGCGGACACCTCCCCGGAACTGACGGACCTGCTTCTGGACGCGATGGGCACCAGGCCGGGCCGTCTGCAGATCGAGGAGACCGGCCTCGCGACGGTAGAGTTACCGCTGCAGGTCACGGTCTGGGCCGCCAGCAACCCCGACGAGGACCCGGGCCCACTGGAAGACATCCGGCGGCAGCTCGCTGACCGTTTTGATCTAAACATCAGCATGGGCCGGGCTCGCAGCCGCGACACGGTGCTCGAAATCCTTGAGCTTTCCGACCGCACGTTGCAGAGCCTAGCCGCGGTCCGCGACCCGGAACAGGGCCTGAAGGCCCCTGCGGCCATCTCTGCCGCGGGTGCCGCGGCGCAGGCGAATGCCCTTGCGGCGGCGCCGCCGCCCGCCGCGGCGTCTGCAGGGCCCGCCCGGCCCGAGGGGATCGAGTCCCCCGAGCTGCGGCGGCTTTTCCAGTCCCGCGCGGGCCGGGCCAGCCGGGCGACGATGCCGCCGTCAGTGCGACGAACCATCGCCGAGTTGTATGTCGAGTGCGGCCTCGAGAGCTTGCGCACCGCCGAGGCCGTCCAGATCTGCGCGCGGGCCGCGTGCGCGCTCGACGGGCGAGATGAGGTAAGCCTCGACGACCTGCGCGACGTGCTCCCGCTGGTTCTCGGCCAACGCGTTGAGGCCTCCGTGCTGGAGCGTTTCCTGGCCCGTGTGGACCATGAAGTCCTCCACCGCCCGGCGGCTGCCGCGACGCCGGGTCCCGCCGGGGCGGGGACCGCGCAACCGGACCAGAGCCAGGCCGCCGCATCAGGCGAAACCGACATCCTGTTGGCCGATGGACGCGCGGGCCGGGGCACGAGCCCGACTGCCGGCGCGCGGCGCGCCCTCGACAGCGAGAAGGATCCTGCCGGCTCGCTGCTGGCTGCCGATGAAGGGTCAGGCACTCGGCTGGGGCTCGACGGGTTGTTTTCGCGCCTGATGGCCAAGGTTCGTGGCAGACCGGCCATGGCCGGGGCTCCAGGAGGCGGGAGCGTAGGCGGCACGGGGCATGCCTCCACGACGGGTGGCGCCGGTTCCGGCGACGGAGGGGCCGGCCTGGATCCGGCCACCACGCCGGTGCTCGCGCCGCCGGAACGTGCCCGCGCGCTCGCGGAAATGCCTCCGGAGCAGGCCCTGCGGCTGCCGGACGATGCGGCGGGCGGCCGTGCCTGACCTGTTCGCGACCGATGCGGCTGCCCTGCTTGTGCATCGTCAGAGACTCGCGGAGCTTTTCCGCTCGGGCCGGGGGGCCCTGATCGGCGACACGACGTGCGCGAGCCGCAGCCTGCACACGCTTGATCCCGCGCGTCCGGCGGTGGTTCGGGTCGTCTCACACGCGGACGCGGGGATGCTCTTTTACGGCCGTCACGCGCGCGGGGAGATCGCGCACCTGGACGTCTTCCATCAGGTGGGGCTGGTGCAGCACCGGCCGATGGCGGCCGCGCTCCGCGAGGCGTGTGAGCAATACTCGCTGGCGCGGCGCATGTCCGGCGCGGCCGAATGGCTGCCGGAGAGGGCGGCGCTGTCCGACATGGTCGACGTTCAGACAGCCACCGGAGGAGGCCGCGTGACCGGCCAGCTGATCTATGGCACGGGCTATGGGCTGCGCCGTGCCCATCTTAACCACGTCCACCTGGCCTGCTTTGTGCCTGACGATGGACTGGAGTTGCTGTTCTGGCTGGTCGCAGGCGCGGAGCAGGAGGTCGCGCGCCAGGGGCTGGAGATCCGCCGGCTGGACCAACTGGAGCACGAGTTCCTGCCCGGCTCCAGCAAGCTGGACCTTAGCCCGTACTCGACACCGTCGGACTCCGTTCTCAAAGGCTCGGGCCGCGGGCAGTTCCGCGATGGACATGAGGGCAGCGCACCTCACGGGCTCAGCCCCGGTCCGATCGATCCCGCCCTCGCGCACCTTGCCTTGGAGCTGGCGGGCGAGTTTGGCACGCTTGAGGACCTGCGCCAGGCGCTGGATCAGATCGCCCGGGCCAGGACGGACCGCCCACCGTGGGAAGGGTGGACGGGCTGGCGTTCGCCGACCAGAGCCGTCGCGACGCTTCGCCCGCGCGGCCTCGTTACGGAGGAGGGCGGGCGCACGGCACTGACCCCTCAGGGGTGGCGGCTCTACACGGCGCTGCACAGCGAGCGCAGAGAACTCGAGGCCCAGTTTAAGCGCGCCCTGCGCAGGCTTCCCCGCCGGCAGCCCGGCGTCCAGGGCCGGGGCCGGCCGGCGACGGGCGACGGAACCGCCGGGTCGCGAACCCGCAAGGAGTCATGCCGCCCCAGACCCGGAGAGCGAATCGCAACCATTGCCGTCGTACCCACGGCACTCGCGGCGCTTACCCGTGAGATGCTCGCTCAGGGAGGCTCCCCTCCTCCTGAAGAGCAATCTGGATTCACGGGCGGACGCACCTCGCGCGGCCTTTCCGTGACCCCCGCCGATCTGCGCATACCAAAGCCCCGAAAGCGCCGCTCACTCGACGTTTGCCTGGTCCTTGACGGCAGCGCGAGCATGGCCGGCCGGCGGCTGCGCGCAGCGAAGTACCTGGCCCAGCACCTGCTGCTGGTATCACGGGACAAGGTCGGGGTGATCGTGTTTCAGGAGCGTGGGGCGCGCCTGGTCGTCCCTTTCACGAGAGATTTCCGGCTCGTCGAGCAGGGGCTTGCGTCCATCGAGCCGCTCGGGCTGACCCCACTCGCGGACGGCCTGGTCACCGCGGCGGAATACGTCCGGCGCTCGCGCCGCCAGGGCTGCTGCCTGCTGCTCATCACCGACGGTATCCCGACGGTGCCTAAGTGGGGCCCATATCCCATGGACGACGCCCGGCTCGCGGCCGCGGAGATCGGCCGCCGCCGTCTCAGGCTCATCTGTCTGGGGCTGGAGCCCAACCGCGGCTTTCTGACGGAGCTGGCCGCCGTTGCTCGGGGCTCGCTGTACGTCGTCGAGGAACTCGAGCCGGAGTCACTGCTCGACCTGGTCCACAGCCACCCGGCCCTGGTTGCGCGCCGGCGTTAGGAGGCGCCGGCGCTCGTAGGTAGAGGGAAGGCGCGCGCCGCAGCAGAATAGACGAATGAGTGTCTGCGCGCCTGATGTCCGGCCGGACGGGCCGGCGGGGGGCGCGCCCGGGGGGCGTTTTCGTTGGTTTACCTTGTGTTGTCCCTCTTTTGCGCCATGCTTGTGGCGCTGTTCGCCGTGCAAAACTCACACGAGGTCATGGTCAAGTTCCTGGCCTGGGAGCTTCAAACCTCGCTCGCTCTCCTCGTCATCGGAGCGGTGGCCGCCGGAGCGCTGCTCCTGGGGCTGCTCGCGCTCTTCCGCCAGGTCGGCCTTGGCCTCAAGCTTTGGGACGAGCGGTCCCGGGCGCGTAAGACGGTGTCGGAGCTCGACCAGGCGCGACTGGCAGGCCAGGAATTCCGCAAGGAGATCGAGCGCCTGCAGGAGCATAACCGCCGCCTGGCGGCCAGGTTGGCCGAGAGCCATGGTCCGGCCGTCACCGGTGCGCGCGATGCCCCCCGCGGGCCGGCCGTACAGCCCGCCGCGGCTGCCGGGCATCAGGCCTCGCCCGTGCCGGCCGGGCCGGAGGCGCCGGCCACGGAGCGGCCTCCGGCCGTGCGGGGGTGACCTCGGACTCGGGACGGCATCAAGGTTGACGAGGGGGGTGGCACCGGGTGAGCTTAGTTGAGGAAACCCCGCTGCCGCCCAACCGCCAGCGCCAGCTCGCGGAGCTGGGCTCCAAGCTGCGTGAGACTGGCCCCGAACCGCTGTCGCTGCTTGAGGCCGCTTTTCGCTTCAGTCTTGAGGTCCACACGGGGCAGTCACGAGAATCGGGCGACGAGTATTTCGTACACCCGTGCGCCGTTGCGACGATACTCGCCAACCTCGGCACCGACGTCGGGGCGGTGTGCGCTGGCCTGCTCCACGACACCGTTGAGGACGCGGGCGTGTCTTTGCCGGTCATCGGGCAGCGTTTCGGCCCGGAGATCTCGTCGCTGGTCGACGGCGTCACCAAGCTGAGCCGGATCGAATACCGGTCGCAGGAAGACGCCCAGGTCGAGAACCTCCGCAAGATGTTCCTGGCGATGGCCCGCGACCTCAGGGTCCCGGTGATCAAGCTCGCGGACCGGCTCCACAACATGCGCACAGTGTCGGCCCTGCCTCTCGAACGCCAGCACAACATGGCCCGGGAGACGATCGAGGTCTTTGCCCCGCTGGCGCACCGCCTGGGGATCTACCAGCTCAAGATGGAGCTCGAGGACCTGTCGCTGCGCGTGCTGCAGCCCGACGTGTACCGGACGCTGGTAGAGCGCGTGGCCAAGAAGCGCGAGGCCCGCGAGGCCGATACGCAGAGGGTCATCGAAACGATCCGCGAGCGCCTCGAACAAGCAGGGATAGAGGGCGAGATCCAGGGCCGGGCCAAACACTTCTACAGCATTTACCGCAAGATGTACGAGCAGGGCAAAGACATTTCCCAGATCTACGACCTGATTGCGATCCGGATCATCGTCGAAACCGTCGTGGACTGCTACGGTGTCCTCGGCATCGTCCACTCGGTCTGGAAGCCGCTCCCCGGCAGGTTCAAGGATTACATTGCGATGCCCAAGGCAAACATGTACCAGTCGCTGCACACGACCGTCGTCGGGCCGGACGGCGAGCCTTTCGAAATGCAGATCAGGACGCGGGCCATGCACCGCACCGCGGAATACGGCATCGCGGCCCATTGGCTGTACAAGGAGGGGGCGCGCGGCGACCGCGAGTTCCAGGCCAAGCTTGCCTCCCTGCGCCGCGCTCTGGAGGAGGGCAGGGACCTCGCCGATGCCCAGGACTATCTCGAAGCCATAAAGGTCGACCTTTTCGGCGATAAGGTCTACGTTTTTACGCCCAAGGGCGACGTACTCGACCTGCCCATGGGGGCCACCCCGCTCGATTTTGCCTACGCGGTGCATACCGAGGTGGGGCACCGTTGCAGCGGAGCCAAGGTCAACGGGCGGATCGTGCCCCTCAACTACCACCTCCGCAACGGGGATATGGTTGAAATCCTGACCACGCGCCACGGCTCGCCGAGCCTCGACTGGCTCTCCATGGCCGTGAGCTCCGGCGCCCGCAGTAAGATCCGGTCATGGTTCAAGCGGGCCAAGCGCGAGGACAATGTCACTCGCGGCCGCGAACTGCTGGAAAAGGAGGCGCGCCGGCAGGGCTTCGAACCCGGGGTCCTGCTAATCCCGGAGTTCACGCGCATCCTGCTCTCCACGTTCGGCTACGCTGAGGAGGACGACCTGTACGCGGCCGTCGGCTATGGCGGCCTGGGCGCTCCGGGCATCATCCGGCGGCTGATGGAGGAGGAACGCCGCGCCCGCCGCCAGGCCGAGAAGCTGGCAACTGTCGCGCAGCTGGCCCTTCCGGAGCCAGCTGCGCCTGCCCGGCCATCGACAGGCCCCCCGCCCTTTGGGGTGCGCGTCCGCGGCGAGCCCAACATGCTGGTGCGTTTCTCGCGTTGCTGCAATCCGTTGCCCGGCGACGAGATCGTGGGGTACATCACGCGGGGACGCGGCGTGTCGGTCCACCGGGCCGGCTGCCCCAACGTTACGCATCACGTTCAGGCTGAACGGATCATCGAGGTGAGTTGGGACCGCTCGCACCAGGACACTTTCCCGGTCGCGGTCGAGGTTCACGCGCTCGACCGTCCGGGGCTGTTCCGGGATATCACAAACGTGATCGGCGACACGAGGACCAACATCCAGTCGGCCACCGCCGGCAGCGATCGTCAGGGGCACGCCGTTGTCGAGATGGTCCTGGCGATACGCAGCCAGGAGCACCTTCGACACTTGCTGCAGCGGATCTCGCGGGTCAAGGATGTCTATGACGTGCGCCGCGCCGCCGCCGAAAACCTGCACCCGGTCAGCTGACCAATCGGAGAGGGTGGTTTCCGTTGCGCGCCGTGGTTCAGAGGGTGGCGCATGCCGCGGTCCATGTCGGCGGCGAGACTATCGCCGCAACCGGCCCGGGCCTCATGGTGCTGGTTGGCGTCGAGAACGGCGACACCCCGGCGGACGCGGCCTATATGGCCGAAAAAACGATGCATCTCCGCATCTTTGAGGATGCGGACGGCAAACTCAACCGCTCCCTGCTGGATACCGCCGGCGAGGTGCTCGCCGTCTCGCAGTTTACGCTGCTCGGAGATTGCCGCAAGGGACGGCGCCCGAGTTTTACGGCGGCGGCGCCGTCAGAGACCGGCAAGCCGCTGTTTGACGCCTATGTGGCGGCCTGCCGTTCTCTGGGGGCCGGTGTGCAGGTCGGCGAGTTCGGTGCCGTGATGCAGGTCGAGCTCGTAAACGACGGACCGGTCACACTCGTGCTCGACAGCAGGAGGGATCGCTAGAGTGGACGGGCTGCGGGTGATCCGGCTGGAGGTTGGGGCCCTCGGCACCAACTGCTACCTTGTCTGGGCGCAGTCACCCGACCCCGCCGAAAATCCGCGCGGGGCCGCCGCCATAGACCCGGGAGGAGACGGTCCGGAGATCGTGCGGGCCCTGGAGCGTGCCGGGCGCGAGCTTGAGTGGGTCCTGCTCACGCACGGCCATGCGGATCACATCGCGGCTGTGCCGCTGCTGCTGCAGCGGTGGCCCGGCGCAACCGTCGTCATCGGCGAGGATGACCGGGCCATGTTGGGCGATGCGGAGGCCAATCTCTCGGCCTGGGTCGGTCCCGCCTTCGCCGTGTCGGCGGAGCGCTGCGCCGGCGTCGCCGGCGGAGAGACCGTTGCCGGGGGCCTGGAGTTGGAGGTGCTCGCAACGCCGGGCCACACCCCCGGCGGAGTATGCTACCTTCGGCGCGCGGGGCCTGCTCCGGTGCTGTTCAGCGGCGATACCCTGTTCGCTTCCTCGGTCGGCCGGTGCGACCTGCCGGGCGGCTCCTGGGAAGAGCTTGCGGGCTCGCTGCGCTTGCTGGCCGCGCTTCCGGCAGGAGCCGCGGTCTACCCGGGACATGGTCCCGAGACCGTGCTGCGCGCCGAGTTGGCCGGCAACCCCCATCTGGCCGAGGCGCTGCGCTAAGACCTGGTGTCGCGGGAGGGAAGCCCCATGGCTCTGGCGGGTCTCCGGTCGCTCTTCGCTCCTGAACGCCCGGCCTTTCCGCTTACGATCCTGCTGGCGGCCATGCTTGCGACCTCGGTCGCCCATTTCGCCGCGCCGATGGTCACGGGCCCCGTCGCTGTTCGCTTGGAGCCGGAAGGAGGCGAACGGTTCACCCTGACCGTCGCCCCGGCCGAGCCCCCGATGGGCTTTGCTCTCGACTTTCTCTCCTATCCGAGCAGCGCCGCCGTTGAGGCCTTCTGCCGTGAGCTTGCCGCCGCCTATCCACACCTGGTGCAGGTCACCGAGATCGGCCGGAGCAACCAGGGGCGGCCGATTCTCTGCCTGCGGCTTGCAGCCGGAGAGGGCGACCCCGATACGAGGCCGGCGCTGGAGATGGACGGCCAGCACCACGCCCGCGAGCCGATAGGCCAGCAGGCCGTGCTGTACACAGTCTGGCACCTGGTCTCGGGGTACGGCAGCGATCCGCTGGCAACGCATCTCCTGGACACGCGCACGGTCTACGCCGTGCCGGTGGTCAATCCGGACGGCAACGAGGTCTTCCTTAACGAGTACTGGGCCCAGCGCAAGAACGCCCGGCCGACTGACGAGGACGGCGACGGGCGCCTCGATGAAGATCTCTACGACGGGGTCAGCGGATGGTCGGTGCACCAGGTCTACGAGGTGCGGTTTGACTCTCTGTGGCTGGCCCTGCACCCCAACGACCCGTTTGTCCCAGGTTGGTACCACGCGGCGCGGCGGACCAATCTCGGTTTCTACGATGAGGATGCGGGGGAGTTCGTGCCCCAGCTCGATAACGACGGCGACGGCAAGACCAACGAGGACCCTCCCGGCGGCGTCGATCTCAACCGCAACTACCCGGCGGGCTGGGAGCGCTGCTCGAGCCAGCCGGAAACCCAGATATACCGCGGGCCGGCGCCGTGGAGCGAGCCCGAGACCAGGGCCATCCGCGACCTCTTCGACGCGAGACCCAACATCCGGCTGGCGATCTCATACCATTCCGGCGACGATAGGCTGGCGGTGCCGGGGATTCCGGGCGAGCAACTGACAGCTGACGAGGCACTGCTCGAACGCATCGGGATCAAGGCGTCCGAGCTGACCGAAGCCTACGGGTACCGCGGCACCAGGCACCAGCACGGTTCAGCCCGCGCCGACGGTGAGACCCGGGCGTGGCTCTACGAGCGTGGGGTCGTGCCGTGGCTCGTGGAGGCATACGGCGGGGGCGAAATCTCCAAGTGGCGCTGGATACATAGCGAATCAGGCCTGGCATGGGCCTATTATCACACCGGGCTGCGCTTCAACCCGCCCCCCGAGGGCATCTTGGACGTCTGCCGACGGTGGCTCGGCTACAACCTGTACACTCTTGCGGCGGTGCCCTGTCCCCGCCCCGGCCAGCCCAGCCTTGACGCCGTCGCCGGGATGCTCCGCTTGCCGGTTGCCAACGACGGGATGGTGCCCGTGGACGTGACCTTGCGGGCATGGGCCGGGAGTGTTGCGCTTGCCGTCCGGGAGATCGAGGCTTTGGGCGCGGCCGGATATGAAGTTAGCTGGCTGCTCGGTTCGCCGGGGCAGGACGCGGCGGCGGCGCTTGCCGGGGGCGCCCCCTTGCGCATTGAGCTGTCCGTGGGCGGTCCCAGCAGGCAGTACCCGGCGCCGCCGCTGGTGAGCGAGTGGATCTGGAATCCGGCGGCCGGTCCCGGAGGCGCGGCGAAACCGCCGCAGGCCGTGACGGGTCCTCCGGCAGGACGGTTCCTGGATATCGGGCTAGCTTTCGGCCCGGCGGGCTGGGATGCGGATGCCGCACGCTGGGATGACGACTACTACCACCTGGGGCGGTTCCTGCGGCCGGTGCAGGTCGTTCCCTAGAGCCCTGGGAGTCCACCCGGAGTCCCCTATGGTCCCCCGAGCCCCCTTAGAGCCCTCAGAGCCCCCAGGCCCTGGAAATCCTGGAGATCTCGGGCCCTAGAACGAGAGCACCCTTGGCAGCAGGTCCGCCACGCCCGTTGCCAGGGCCGGGGCGGCCAAGTTGCGCGTGCGCAGGTAGAGGTAGCCGGCGAGGATGCTGCTGACCGGCACGACCAGAAGCGACTCCAACAAGAGCGGGCCCACCTGACCGCTCGGGCCGTAGGCAAGGGTCGCGGCCGCAAGATAGCTGAGGCCGGTAACCACCGAAGGGACGACAACGGCCCACCCGCGCCCAAGATACCGCTCCAGCGATGTCTGCACAACTCCCCGCAACAGCAGCTCTCGTGAGGGCGCCACAAGAAGCAGGGACCGGGCTGCCGCCAGAGCGTAGGCCCAGCCCGGCAGCGGACGGACGCCGCTCGGGTAGCCCACGGAAGCCGCCACCACGATGTAGAAACCGACCAGCAGTCCACCGAACAGGCTCAGCGGCAGCCCGCGGCGCGTCAGGCCGAGGTGTTCGGCCGGGACTCGTCTGCGCCAGGCCCATACCGCCAACGAGGCCGCCGCCGCCACGTCGAAAGCGTACAGCGGATACGCCTTGCCGAACAGCGCAACGCCGGCAGGCCGCGCCAGCGCCGGGACGAGCAGGAGGGCCGCGGCCGGTACCGCACCGAGGTAGGGGACGTCCGGAAGCAGATTGGACCCGAGCGGCAGCCCTCCCCGGGTCCGCGCTGCGCGGGTCACCCAGGCCGGCTCGCGCAGGTGCAGGGTGAGGGCGAAGATCAGCAGCCACAACAGTGCCCCCAGTACCCCATAGAGGATAACGGTGACGAGGGGCACGGGCTCGGCGTACAGGCGAGGGAACGCGGGGCCGGTGCCGCCGGGGTGGGGAAACGATAATTTTCGGGGCACGGGCTGGCTCAGGTCGAGCAAGATCCGCGGGCCCTCGAGGTAGTCGACGCGGCCGTAGGTGACGCTGTACACCCGCACCGCGTTCGGGCTGCCCGGCGGGGCGGCCGCGGGGGGGCGCCGGAATGCCCTCAGCAGGCCGGGGTCCTGTATGTGGGCGTCGAGGATATCCTGGGCAATCCTGACGTACTCCGGCTCGTCCACCAGTGTTGCGCCGCACAGCCGCTTGAGCCGCTCCAACGTCTGATAGCTGGCCGGAATGTACATCGCCTCGAAATCCTCTTTGAACTCCAACGCCCCGAGCGTCCGGGCCAGCTCATCCGCCAGGTCGGGCGGGAGAACCAGATCGGCCCAGCCCAGGCCAAAGACGAGGACGCCGCTCACCTCACCGTGAGACATGGCCGGGACCAGCACACCGGCCTGGATGTCCAACGTCAAGTACTCTGTCGTGAGCGTCAGTTGGCCGAAGGCGAACGTCTGCGTGGCGGCGTATTCCTGGCCCAGCACGCCCGTTTGGCTGGGGTTGACCAGGGCGAGGATGACCCCGCCGGCCCCCAGGGCAAGCACAAGGAGGATGGATGCAACGATCGTGAAGGCGGGTCCGTGTCGCAGCAGGCGGCGAGGGGGGGAGGGGGCCTGTTTCATCCGGTTCTGGTCACCTCGCTGTGCATTGGGAGCCCAATCCGAAAGGCCGAGCGCAGAGGACTTATCCCTCATGGCACGCGTTTCCTGCCCGTTTCGGAATTCCATGAAGGATAGCCGTCAGCAATTGCCGTTAGTTTGACAAGCCCGGACAGGCGTCTATAGAATACACTCGGTTGACGCCGGGCCGCTGCCCGGCGCCTTTACCATCGGAGGGGGATTGGCCTTGGACCTCTTGACTCGTCGCCCCCGCGGCACCAACGACGTGCTTCCCGGCGAAAGCCCCCGGTGGCTGCATATCGAGGACCGGATCCGCGATGTGTGCGGGCGATTCGGCTTCTCCGAGATCCGCACCCCGATCTTCGAGCACGCTGATCTCTACACGCGCACGTCCGGCGAGACGAGTGACATCCTGGAGAAGGAGACCTACACCTTCCAGGACCGCGGCCGGCGGATGCTGACCCTGCGCCCGGAGGGGACCCCCGGCGTGGCGCGCGCCTTCCTTGAGAACGGGCTTGGCAGCGGTCCGATGCCTGCCAAGTACTACTACCTCGGGCCGATGTTCCGCTACGACCGCCCTCAGGCGGGACGGTATCGCCAGCACACCCAGTTCGGCGTGGAGATCATCGGCGCGCCCGGCCCGGAGGCCGATTTCGAGGTGATCATGATCGCCGTGACCTTCCTGCGTGACCTGGGCCTCGGCAGCCTCGCCGTGCACCTCAACAGCATCGGCTGTCCGGCCTGCCGCCCCACGTACCGCGAGGCCCTGGTCAGCCACTACCGGGCAGCCCAAGAGGAGCTGTGCGAGGACTGCCGGCGCCGGCTCGAGCGCAACCCGCTCCGGCTGCTTGACTGCAAGAACCCCCGGTGCCAGCCGCTCAAAGACGCGGCGCCGCGCTCGGTCAACTACCTCTGTCCCGAATGCCAAAGCCACTTCCGGGCCCTCGAGGGACTGCTCGACAGGTTCGGGATCGAGCATCACATCGACCTGACCCTGGTTCGCGGGCTCGACTACTACACCCGCACCGTCTTTGAGCTGATCTACCACGGACTTGGAGCGCAGGGCGCCGTGTGCGGCGGCGGACGCTACGACGGCCTCATCGAGGCCATCGGCGGGCCGCCGACACCCGGCGTGGGGTACGGCATGGGGCTTGAAAGGGTGCTGCTAACTCTCGAAAGAGAAGGTATGCACCCACCGTCTACCCGCGGCACCGACATCGCGGTGCTCTCCGCCGCCGGCGAGGAACACCCGGAGCTCAGGCTGCAAACTCTTGACCTTGTGTACGCCATGCGCTGGGCGGGTCTCGCGGCGGAGACCGACTACGCGGGCCGCGGCCTGCGGCAGCAGATGCGCTGGGCGGATCGGATAGGTGCGCGGCTGGTTACCGTCGTGGGCTCCGAGGAAATAGCGTCCGGCCAGGTCAAGGTCAAGGACATGGCCGGCGGCACCGAAACTCAGGTACCCCTGGCGGAGCTGGTTGCCAGGGTGAGCGAAATGGTTCGCGGCCCCCGGACCTGACGGCGACCGCGCGTGGAGAGCAAGGGAGGGCACCCGCGTGAATTGGGAAGAGAAACCGCTCAGGGGCCAGCATCGCCCGAACGGCGACGCGTCGGCGGCACAAACGCCGATATGCCGGCCGCTCTATAATTCTGCCGACCGGGGAGTGCCGCGAACCCATTACTGCGGCATCATGCGGGGGGCCGACGCGGGTGAGGCGGTGGTGCTCGCCGGCTGGGTGGCCCGGCGGCGCGACCTTGGCGGACTGATATTCGTCGACCTGCGGGACCGGTCGGGCACCGTTCAGGTGGTCTTTGATCCCTCTGAAAACGCCGGCGCGCACGCCGTCGCCGGCAGGCTTCGCGCCGAATACGTCGTTGCTGTCAGCGGCCGTGTTGCCGAGCGCGACCCGGCGTCCCGCAACAGAGCGCTGCCGACCGGCGACATCGAGATCCGGCCGGTGGAGGTCGAGGTGCTCGCAGAATCCCTGACACCGCCCTTCTACCTGACCGACGAGCCGGCAGCCGACGAGACGCTCCGTCTCCGCTACCGATACCTGGACCTGCGGCGGCCCGCCCAGAACCGTAACCTTGCGCTTCGTCATCGGATCACGCAGGTGATCCGGAGGTACTTTGACCGTCACGACTTCCTCGAGATCGAGACCCCGTCGCTGACGCGGAGCACCCCCGAAGGCGCGCGCGACTTCCTGGTGCCGAGCCGTCTCAGCCGTGGCGCGTTCTACGCCCTTCCGCAGTCGCCGCAGCTCTTTAAGCAGCTGCTGATGGTAGCGGGATTTGATCGCTACTTCCAGATCGCCCGGTGCTTTCGTGACGAGGACCTGCGCGCCGACCGCCAGCCTGAGTTCACGCAGATCGACGTGGAAATGTCCTTTGTGGCTGAGGAACAGGTCATGGCGGTCACCGAGGGCCTGATGCTCGAGATCCTGGAGCGTTCAGACACCCGTCTGGCCCGCGTCCCGTTCCCGCGAATCACCTACGCCGAGGCCATGGCGCGTTACGGCACGGACCGCCCCGACATGCGGTTCGGGATGGAACTCAAAGACGTCTCGGCGCTGGTCTTGGATGGCGGGACACCGGCGCCGGCGTTTTGCCAGGCGACCACGGGCGGCGGCGAGGTGCGCGCAATCGTGGTGGCCGGCGGCGCCGGAACCTCCCGCAAAGTGCTTGACGGCTATGCCGCCGAGGTGGCCCGGTTCGGACTGGGCGGTCTCGGCTCCGTTCATTTCGCGGATGGCGGTCCGCGAACGTCGCTGAGCCGGTTTTACGCCCCGGAGATACTGGAGCGCTGGCGGACCGAAGTGGCCGCGGAAACCGGGGATCTGCTGCTTATCGCCGCGGGGCCGGCGTCCAAGGTGCGCGCCGCTCTGGGCCAATTGCGGCTGCACGTCGCCCGCGAGCGCGGCGTGATCCCGGATCGGGAGCTGGCCTTCGTTTGGGTGACGGAGTTTCCTCTGCTGGAGATGAGCGAGCAGGAGGGGCGCCTCGTCGCCGTTCATCACCCGTTCACCGCGGTGCACCCGGAGGACCGCGCCCTGTTGGCGACGGACCCCGCAGCCGCGCGGGCACGGGCGTACGATCTCGTCCTCAACGGCGTCGAGTTGGGCGGCGGGAGTATCCGCAACTACCGCCGCGATCAGCAGATGGGGCTGTTTGAAGCCCTCGGCATGTCGGAAGCGGAAGCCGAGCAGCGCTTCGGGTTTCTGCTTGAGGCGCTGGACTACGGCGCGCCGCCGCACGGCGGCATCGCCCTCGGGCTTGACCGCATGGTCATGATGCTCGCGGGGCTCGACAGCATCCGTGACTGCATCGCCTTCCCGAAGACATCCAGCGGATCCTGCCTGCTCACGGGCGCGCCCGCGCCGGCCTCCGCTGAGCAGGTAAAGGAGCTGGGACTGGAGATCGGCCCCGCCAAAGTTTAGAAGAGGCAAGCTAGCTGCGCCGAAGCTTGCCGCGCCCTACCGGATTGTGCTACGATTAGGGCGCACACCGAATGGGCTCCGGGCGCGAAAAAGACCGAGAGCCATGAAGCAGACGGAGTAAGATAGGCAAAGATAAGGATTGCCCTGCTGTGTACGTGCGAGGCCGGCAATGTGATTGAGCCAACACCATCACATCGGGAGCCCCGGCTCCGCGCGCGGCATGCAGGCCCCTTGGCGCCGGCTCCGGCTGGTGCCCGCGGGGGACGCGTAAAACGCGCGGGAGGGCACCCACCTGCGACTTGGCAGGTTCAAGACACCCGGTTTGGACGGCACAGTGGGGTTTTTTTTGGCCTGCGCATGGAAGGCAGAGCGCCGGGCCTGCTGCGCGAGACGGGTTCGCAGCCGCGGAAGGAACGCCGCCCCCGTCCGGGTAACTTCCAGGAGTGAAAACATCGCCTGACCCGGGGCCTGCCCACGGTGACGCGGGTTAAGCGCGAGTCTGGAGGAGCCCAGGTGGACCCCAGCGACTGCCCGACTCAGCGAATTGATCTTCGCAGCGATACGGTAACGGTGCCGACGGAGCGCATGCGGCGCGCGATGTACGAGGCCGAGGTCGGCGATGATGTCTACGGTGAGGACCCCACGGTCAACCGGCTCGAGGAGACCGCAGCTCAGATCCTCGGAAAAGAGGCCGCGCTCTTTCTCTGCAGCGGCACCATGGGCAACCAGGTGGCAGTATTGACCCACGTGGGGCGCGGCGATGAAGTCATCGTCGAGCAGGATGCTCATGTGTACTACTACGAGGTCGGCGGCATCGCCGGGCTGGCGGGCGCCCAGGTCCGGACGGTTCGCGGCTGCCGCGGAGTGCCCCTTGCGGACGACGTGGCCTCCGCCGTGCGTGTCCAAAACGTCCACTTCCCCAGGACCAAGCTTCTCTGCCTTGAGAACACCCACAACCGCGCCGGCGGCACCGTGATGACCCCACAGCAGACAGCCGACCTATCCGCGGTGGCGCACGCCCGCGGGGTCAAGGTGCATCTTGATGGGGCGAGGCTCTTCAATGCCGCGGTTGCGCTGGGCGTCCCGGCCGCACGCCTTGCGGCTCCGGTGGATTCCGTTCAGATCTGTCTTTCCAAGGGACTCTGCTGCCCGGCGGGCTCGATCCTCGGCGGCGCGGCGGACTTCATCGCCCAAGCGCGCCGCCAGCGCAAGGCCGTCGGAGGGGGATTGCGGCAGGCCGGGTTTCTCGCCGCGCCAGGGCTCATCGCGATGACCGAGATGGTCGACCGCCTCGCCGAGGACCACGCGCGCGCGCGGGCGCTGGCGGGGGCGCTGGCCGATCTCCCGGGCGTGACCATCGACCTCAGCACAGTGCAGACCAACATAGTGTGCTTCGAGGTTGGGGATGCCGCCAGGTGGGTGAGCCGTCTGGCGGCCGCCGGGGTGCTGTCCAACGCAATGGGACCGCGGACTGTGCGCCTGGTGACCCACAAGGATATCGACGACGTGGCACTGGAGCGGGCGGTCGACGCCCTGCGGACCGTATCCAAGGCGGCCGCCGCAACGACGGCCAATGCGCCCGCCGGAGCGCTGGAGCGGTGACCACGGGTGCATAAAGGCCGCCGGCCCGGCCTGTTCGGCCCCGAGGGACACCCGGGGCCTGACCCGGACGTCCGGCGGCTGCGGGCCGAGGCGCCCCTGGCGGCGCGGATGCGGCCCGACAGCATCGCAGGGCTTGTCGGTCAGGAGTCGATTGCCGCTCCGGGAACGGTCCTGCGCGAGGCGATCGAGCGTGACCGTTTGGGCTCGTTTATCTTCTGGGGGCCGCCGGGCAGCGGTAAGACTACCCTGGCGCACATCATCGCAGGCTCCACGCGGGCCCACTTCGTTCAGCTCAGCGCCGTTTCGGCGGGGGTGGCGGATGTCCGGCGGGTCATTCAGGAGGCCCGTGAGCGGCTCGGCTACGAGCAGCGGCGGACCGTGCTGTTCATCGACGAGATTCACCGCTTTAACAAGACTCAGCAAGACGCGCTCCTGCCCGCTGTCGAGGAAGGCATCGTGTTTCTGATCGGGGCGACCACCGAGAACCCCTATTTCTCGGTTGTGGACGCGCTGGTGTCAAGGTGCCGGGTCTTTCGACTCGAGCCTCTGGCAGACCGGCATATCCGGGAGCTGCTGAGCCGGGCGCTCGAAGACGCCGCCCGCGGCCTGGGCGGCCAGGGGGTGGAGGTGGTCCCCGAGGCACTCGACCACCTGATCAACATGGCCAACGGGGATGCGCGTTCGGCCCTCAACGCCCTCGAACTCGCCGTCCAGGTCACTCCGCGGGACGCGGACGGCAGGCGGATCATCACCCTGGACGTGGCCGCGGACGCCATCCAGCGCCGTGCGCTGCGCTATGACCGCCAGGCCGACGGGCATTTCGACACCATTTCGGCGTTCATCAAGAGCATGCGCGGCTCGGACCCCGATGCCTCCGTCTACTATCTGGCGCGGATGATCGAAGCGGGCGAGGACCCCATGTTCATTGCGCGGCGGATCATCGTGTTTTGCGCCGAGGATATCGGCAACGCCGACCCGCGGGCCCTGCAGGTTGCCGTGGCGGCCGCCCAGGCCACGGCGATGATCGGCCTGCCCGAGGCGCGCATTCCGTTGGCGCAGGCCGCCGTTTACGCCGCCACCGCCCCGAAGAGCAGGGCCATCATCAACTCCATGGACGACGCGCTCAGGGATGTCCGCGAGCGCCGCGACGAAGGCGTGCCGCTGCACCTGCGAAACGCTCCCCATCCGGGCATGGCCGCGCACGGCTACGGGCGCGGCTACGAGTACCCCCGGGACATGCCCGGACGCCCCTCGGAGCTGCCATACCTGCCACCCGAGATGGCCGGCGGCGTCTACTACCGGCCCGCCGACTCCGGCGAAGAGGCCGAGATAGCCCGCCGCCTGCAGCAGCGGTGGAGACAGTTGACGAAGCAGGACGCCGGTGATACGATTCCGACTGAACCTAAAGCATAGCGTTTTCGTCGGGATTGGAGCAGACTAAACGGGCCGTCCGGCCAAAGACAGGCCACCGCATCATGACATCCATCATCCGGGTACTTGACATCCGTGCGAGGTGAGCGAAGGTGCGGCTTTCCACGCGGGCCAGGTACGGCGTCGCGGCGATGTGCGAGCTTGCGGGGCGCGAGCCCGGCGCCGCGGTGCCGCTTCGGGACATCGCTGCCAGCCAGGTGCTTTCCGAGAGCTATCTTGAGCAGCTCTTCCTCGCGCTGCGCCGTGGCGGCCTGGTGCGGAGTGTTCGCGGCGCGCAGGGCGGTTACACTCTGGCCAGAGACGCCGCCGAGATAACCGTCGGCGACGTCCTGCGCGTGCTCGAGGGACCGATCGCCCCGGTGCCTTGCGTTGCGCCGGGCGTCGGCCGCAAGGACCGCTGCACGCGCCACAGCTATCAGGGATGTCCCACCCGGCCGGTATGGGACCGGCTGGCGGGCTGCATGGCGAGAGTACTCGACGGCATCACATTGGCCGACCTGGCCGGTGACGAGGAGCCGGTGTTCCCGGACCAGTCCTGTGCAGTCTGCCGGATCACTCCGGATCACTGAGGAGGTATTGACCGTGTCTTCCGATGTCCCAACGCAGGAGGCCCCGGCGATGCGCCGGGTGTACCTTGATCACGCCGCCACCACCCCGGTGCGCGAGGAAGTCGCCCGGGCGATGCTCAACTTCATGGTCGAGGACTTCGGAAACCCATCCAGCGTCCACTCCTGGGGCCGGGTGGCCCACGAGGCCATGGAGCAAAGCCGTGCCAATGTGGCGCGCCTGCTTGGCTGTCGCCCTACGGAAGTGGTCTTCACCAGCGGCGGGACAGAGGGCGATAACCTGGCGATCATGGGCGTGGCTTTCGCCCGCAAAGACAGCCACAACCACATCATTGTCAGCCAAATCGAGCACCACGCGGTGCTGCACACCTGCGAGTACCTCGAGGGACATGGTTTCGAGGTAACCTACCTGCCCGTTGATGGGGACGGTCTCGTCGACCCGGATGACGTGCGCCGGGCGATCACGCCGCGCACGTCCCTGGTCTCCGTCATGCACGGCAACAACGAGGTCGGCACCGTCGAGCCCATCGCCGAGATCGGCCGGATCACCCGCGAGGCCGGGGTGTACCTGCATACCGATGCTGTCCAGAGCGCGGGCAAGATACCGATCAACGTGCAGGAGATGAATGTTGACCTCATGACCGTCTCCGCCCACAAGATGTACGGGCCCAAGGGTGCCGGCGCGCTTTATATCCGGCGCGGCACCAGGCTTCAGCCTCTGCAGCACGGCGGCGGGCATGAGCGCAAGATGCGTGCCGGGACCGAGAACGTGCCCGGAATCGTCGGCCTGGGCGTTGCCGCGGCCCTGGCCTATGACGAGTTGGACGAGATCCCGCGCGGTATGACCGTCCTGCGCGACCGGCTGATCGCTGGACTGCTGTCCATCCCCCGCTCTCGCCTAAACGGCCATCCGTCGAGGCGCCTGCCGCACAACGCCAACGTGAGCTTCGGGGACATCGAGGGCGAGTCGGTGCTGCTGGCGCTGGACATGGTCGGCGTCGCGGCCTCGACCGGCTCGGCGTGTACGTCAAGCGCCCTGACCCCCTCGCACGTCCTGGTCGCGATGGGTCTCAGCCATCAGGAGGCTCAGGCAAGCGTTCGCATGACGCTGGGCCGGGTCACCACCGCCGAGGACGTCGACTACGTGCTCTCACGCATGGGCCCGATCGTTCGCCGCCTGCGGGCGATGTCGCCCTTGGCCGAGGGGTCGCTGGCTCCCCGGGAAGCGGAGACGGCTGCATCCGGGGCGCACCTGCAACACGCCGCGGATTTGGACAAACCTGGTTGCGACTGTAGCGGAGACAAGGGGGTCCGGCGGTGAGTAAGGAGCTTTATACGGACAAGGTAATGGACCATTTCATGAACCCGCGCAATGTGGGCGAGATACCGGACGCCGATGGGGTGGGGCAGGTCGGCAACCCCGTCTGCGGCGACGTGATGCGCATCTACCTCAAGATCGACGGCGGTAGGATCCAGGATGTCAAGTTTAAGACCTTTGGCTGCGGTGCCGCGATTGCCACGAGCAGCATCATCACCGAGATGGTCAAGGGGATGACGGTGGGGGATGCGCTCGAGGTTTCCAACCGGCACGTCGCGGATGCTCTCGGCGGGCTCCCCCCGCGCAAGATGCACTGCTCCAATCTGGCGGCCGACGCCCTGCTTGCCGCTGTCAACGACTACCGCGTCAAGCACGGGCTATCCCAGATCGGCGAGCCGGCGGGCCACGGCGCACACCAGCACGAACATGACGCCGCGGACGCGGACGATGCCGAGGCAGGACGGCCCCCGTGTACCCTGCGAGTTGACGGCAAGTGCGTTGATCCGCAGGCCGGCGGGGTGCCGGCCCGCAAGGCCAGGATCGCCGGCGGCGGATAGCCGTCACCATGGAAAACCTAGCCCACAGGTAGTCCAGGGCCCCGGGATCCCACAGGTCTCCCCGCGGTCCCTCTTTTCGCCTGCTACGTGTTTCTTGCCACCGACTAACACTTCTTGTCCACCTTGCCACGATGGACAGGCTGGCCTATAATCCTCTTAAGCGAGATTCGCATCCTGCCGCGCCTTCATTCCACCACACGCTCCGTCTCGCCGGGACCTCTGTAGCGCACTGTTCACTCTATGAGAGCACTTCTGGGGGTGGTAGCCTCTACGTATCGTTAGCCCGCCGTGCCGGAGTAACTTCTATACCGCTGGGGCATGGACCACATTCTGCCCCCGCGGAGATCACGGTTGGAGGTGATTTGGTTTGCAGTTGATTGCGGGTCGTCTTACCCATCTGGTGTGGTTTGTGATCTTCACCGCCTCCCTCTCCTTCTACATCAAGCGCGGCCGTCGGATCGCCGAGCTCCCGATCCGCAGAGTTGCAGGATTGGACGCATTGGACGAAGCGATCGGGCGTGCAACGGAAATGGGCATGGGTGTTCACTACACCATGGGCCTGCAGGATTTCGAGGCCCAGACCTTCGCTTCGTTTGAGATCCTGCGCTATACGGCAGGACTCACCGCCAAGATGGACGTGCCCCTGATCGTCAGCAACTACCGGCCGCAGGTACATCCGGTGACCGAGGAAGTCGTCCGCGGCGCATATGTCCTGGCCGGGAAGCCCGACGCCTATCAGGCTGACAACGTGCGTTTCCTTTCCGATCAGCAGCTTGCCTATGCCAGCGGTGTGGTCGGCATTCTCGAACGGGAACGCATCGCGGCCAACCTCATGTTCGGCAACTTCTACGCCGAGTCCCTGATCTTCGCCGAGGTCGGGCAGAAGATGGGGTGTATTCAGGTCACCGGCACCGCCAACACGCACCAGCTGCCGTTCTTCACAGCCGTATGTGACTACTGCCTGATCGGTGAGGAGCTGTACGCCGCCGGGGCCTACCTGTCACGCAACCCGGTTCAGGTCGGCAGCCTGATGGCTCAGGATGTTGGGAAGCTCTTAGCCTTGCTCTTCATCACCGTCGGCACCGTGCTCAGCAGCTTTGGGCAAAAATGGCTGACCGATCTGGTTAAGAAGTAGCGGCTGGATTTGGGGAGGTGAAAACGGTTGTTTCATAAGGAACAGATACCCATACTGATCAGCCTTACGGCCGGGGCGATCATGATTTTCGATTTCTTTGTAAAACAGGCCACTATCGCGAATATGGCCAGCCAAGCCCTCAAATGGAATATCATTATCGCCGCTTTCGCCACCGCCCTCGGCGGGGCCAACCTTCTGCGCATCCACAGCCGCCGGATCAGCCGGCGTACCGCGCGCTGGCACTTGAGCGTCCTGCTGGTCGCGTCGATGGTTATCTACGCTGCGGTTGGGGTCACGCAAGGTCCTCAGGGAGTGAACTACCAGTTCCTGTGGCAAAACCTCTTTAGCCCGCTGAGCGCGACCATGTTCTCCCTCAATGCTTTCTTCATCGCCTCGGCCGCGGTGCGGGCCTTCCGCATCAGGACGATCCAGGCAGCGATTCTCATGGTCTGCGCGTTTGCCGTGATGATCGGCAACACCGGCGTGGGCGTGGCGCTATGGGACGGCTTTCCGAAATCGGGCCAGTGGGTAATGAACATCGTTAACGTCGCAGGCATGCGGGGCATCGTCATCGGTGCCGCACTGGGCGCCATGGGAATCAGCCTACGGGTTATCCTTGGCCTCGAGCGCGGGCACCTGTCGGGCGTCGAGTGATGCGATCGCGTGTATGGGGAGGTGCAGTTAACGCATGAGATTCTTCATCTGGTTTGAGAACCTCGACCGGCGGATTCTCTATCTCCTGGTCGTGGCTACCCTGTTTTACCCGTTGATGCGGCCGCTCGGATTGCCGGTCGGACTCAGCGAGACGACCCAGGTTGCCTACGACACCATCGAGAGACTCCAGCCGGGGGATATCGCCCTGCTTTCGCCGTCTTACACGCCGGGCACGATTGCTGAGAACCTGCCGCAGACCGTGGTCTTTGCCCGGCACCTCATGAAGAGAGGCGTGCGCATCGTCGGCGTCGCAACCCGGCCTGACGCAGCCATGTTCAATGATCAGGTCCTCAAGACCTGGGCGCCCGTCTACGGCTACGAATACGGGCGCGATTACGTCGTGCTGCCCTTTATGGCCGGCGACGAGTCATACATCATTTCCATGGGCCGGGTACCCTTCAGCGAACTTCACCCGGTGGACTTCTACGGCAATTCCACTGTGGGGACCGTGGTTGATGACATCAAGACGGTGTACGACATCGATTGCGTCGTCGACATGCTCACCGGAGACTCGCTGACCTGGTATATTAGGCAGCTCAACGCGTCTTTCGGCACTGTGGTCACCGGCGGCAGCACCGCCGTCGGAGTTCCGGGCCTGATGGTCTACTATGCCTCGGGGCAGCTTTCCGGCCTCTTGGGCGGGCTCAAGGGGGCGGCCGAGTACGAAGTGCTGGCCAACACGCCGGGCACCGCGGCGTCGGGCATGGATGCCCAGTCGCTGTCCCACCTGCTAATCGTGTTCTTTGTTCTGATCGGCAACGTCGCCTATCTGGCTAGGCGAAAAGCAGCCGAGCAGTAGGACGGAGGTGAGATGCGTTGAGTACTAACGTAGGAGTCTGGATCGCCGCCATCGGCACGCTGGCGTGTTACAGCTACCTGTACAAGGACAACCTGGCGTATCAGATCATGGAACACGTCTTTATCGGCATCTCCGCGGCCCACGCGATGGTCATGGGTTATCAAAACATCAAGACCATGGCCTGGGCCCCTATGGTCAAGGGCAATTCGGTCTGGGCCATTTCCATGCTTCTGGGCCTGTTGCTCTACACGCGCTTCTTTAAGGGCTACGGTTGGCTGAGCCGCTATCCCCTGTCCTTCATGATGGGCATTGGCGGAGGGGTGGCCTTCCGGGGCGCGCTTGACGGCCAGTTCGTAGCCCAGATCCGCGCCACCATGGTGCCGATCACAAACATCAACCAGTTGCTGCTGTTCATCGGCGTGGTCGGCAGCCTTACGTATTTCCTCTTCGGCCCCTGGAGCCGGACGGCGATCGCACGTCACGTAAGCACAATTGGTATCTACACAATGATGGGCGCCTTCGGCGCCGCCTACGGCAACACGGTCATGGCCCGCATGTCGCTGGTCATCGGCCGGCTGCAGTACCTCTTCGGCACGTGGATTCCGATCCTTCCCAAGTAAGCCTGAGGCACCCCTCCCGGCCTTCGGGCCGGGAGGGGTGCCTGGACGGACTAACGTACCGCTGGACGTCCATCCGTACAGCGCAGCGCCTGTTCTACTGTCCGCCTTGGCCCGCAAGGTACGCCCTCGCGAACCCGACATACATCGCCGTCGCCACGCCCAGGCAGTCCTCGTCGATGTCAAACTGCGGGTGATGGTTGGGATAGATGATTCCTTTAGCCGGATTGCCCGAGCCGATGCCGACGACCCGGCACGCGCTCTTGGAAGAAAGAGAAGTCCTCGCTGCCCATCACCGGACCTCGGCGCGGCAGGCCAGCGGCCTCCGGGAGCGATTCCCCGAGCTTCCAGCTCAACTCGTGATCGCGGCCCGCGTGCGGGCGACGGAAGCGGTGCGAAGCGCCCTTGCCTTGCAACGGAAGGGCCGCAAGGTATCCCGCCCTGCCGCCGGACTCCTCCCGATTCGCTACGATGCCAGG
>JAUYEG010000098.1 GCA_030691505.1 Bacillota bacterium
AATTACAATGGTGGGTATATAGCTACAAAACATTTAATAGAATGTGGACATAGAGAGATAGCGCATATTTGCGGAGATATGGAAAAGTTATCAGGTATAGAAAGGCTTGAGGGATATAAGAAAGCAATGAGTGAAACAGGACTCACAATTAGAGAAGAATATGTGGTTAATGGAGACTTCACCGAAGACAGTGGGTTTAATTGTGCAAATCAACTTTTAAAAGGCAAGGTTAAAAATCATATAACAGGTATTTTTTCATCAAATGATACGATGGCTATTGGTGCCATGAAAGCTATAAAGGAAATGGGTATTAGAATTCCCAATGATATTTCTATTGTGGGTTATGATGATATAAGAATCGCCAGCTATATTTCACCTTCTCTTACAACTATTAGAAGCTCTATTCTGGAAATGGCATCAATTGCTACAAAGAATCTAATAAATTTTATTGAGAACGGCATTAATTCTCCTGAATATTATATCATTTCTACAGAGTTAATTGTGAGAGAATCAACTAAAAAGATAAAAAGTAGATTATCAAGAGAACATTCTTTTCTGGATAAAAGAGAAATTGTTCATGTAAAATAAAAAAGTAAATGCAAAATCATACTTACCGTTAAAGGGAATAAATTATCTATAATTTATCATCAAGTCTTAAGGAGGAGTAAGAATGGGTTTCCCAAAGGATTTTATTTGGGGTGTAGCAGCATCTTCATATCAGATCGAAGGAGCAGCTTTCGAGGATGGTAAAGGCCTTTCGGTATGGGATATGTATGCTCACCGTGAAGGGAAAATCTGGAACAATCATAACGGTGACGTGGCTGCCGATCATTATCATCGTTATAAGGAAGATGTTGCTTTAATGAAAGAGATTGGGGTTCAATCGTATCAAGTTTCAATCAACTGGCCGCGAGTTCTACCAGATGGAATCGGACGGGTAAACCAAAAAGGGGTTGACTTATACGATAAACTCATTGATGAATTGCTGACTGCCAATGTAAGACCAATTATTGAGGTCTACCATTGGGAAACCCCTTATGAATTATATTGCCGTGGGGGTTGGTTAAATCCCGATAGTCCTGAATGGTTTGCCGAATATACTA
>JAUYEG010000031.1 GCA_030691505.1 Bacillota bacterium
TGATGCGCATCTCACCGCAGCTTCTTGACCCAATGGTCCTCGTAGCACTTGACCGACGGCCCAAGCAGCTCGTACAGCCGGTTCGCAGCGTATGGCTCCGCCTCAGTCGCTACGTAGGCACGGCGTACTCCCAGACGTTGCATCCTGCGGAAACACGCCAGGACGGTCGCGGCCACCAGCCGCTTCCGGGCGGTGCTCAGGGTGCGTACCGACTCCAGCTCGCCGACTCGGGCATCGAGGTCCGCCCAGCCGTTCGCGAAGGCAACTAACTTCCCGCCGGGCGCTACCGCGTGCAGGTGCAGGTCCTGTGAATAGCCTGGGGCCGAGCTCTTGCCGCGATACCACTCCCGGTCCAGAAGGTTGTTGTCAAACACGACGCGTTCGAGATGGATAATCCCGTCCACATCGCCATGCTCGGCCACGCATGTTGTGCAAGGCTGCCGTCGTAGTCAGTCACCAAAAAGACTGGACGCGAAGGGATGCCGAGTGGTTTCTTGGCCGCGCATGGCTTCGTTCGCAGGTCGGCGGGACGTCATCAGATTGTGCTCAAACGCCCTGTGTCTGGGATCGTCATTCCTGTACCGGCCCATCCTGGTCCACTGCGCGTCCGGGTGGTCCACGACATCATCGCCGACGTAGTCCAATCGGACATCCTTGTTATCTCGAGGGAGGCTTAGAGAATGCGGGCGTGGGATCGCTACGACATCCGTTTCAGCCTGGACCCGAATGAACCCATTTGGATCGCGGAAATCCCACAATTGCAGGGGTGCAGGGCCTATGCCACCAGCCGGGAGGAGGCTCTGGAGGCGCTGTATGAGTTGGCCGATGCTTACGTTCGCATGGCTGAGCAAGACGGTGAGGTCTTGCCGCCGCCCGTGGCAGGCGCTTCGGCAGAGTGCAGTGGCCGGTTTTTGCTGCGCGTATCGCCGTCGCTGCACAAGAGCCTATCTCTGCGTGCCCGCCTGGAAGGAGTCAGCCTGAACAAACTGTGCACCGAGCTACTGGCCTGGGGTCTTGGAGCCCGCTCCGTTGCTGCTGCGGGAGTCTACGGCGTGGCACCAGAACAGACAGCCCGCTGGGGAGTCCGTGAGACACGACCAGTCGCCACCCGTCCGGACAAGGGATAGATCCCTGGGTCGGGCTTTTGGATGGGCATATGGCCCTGTGGCACTGCGGCCCTGCCTGCATTTGACAGATTGCCTCCGCCGCCGCTTGCTCCGGCGTGACGCCCGCCACCAACTTGCCGCCCCTCCGCCCGTCCTTTGCCCTGCGGCGGGCAAGGCGGAGGACCTCGCGGGCGCCCGCCGAAACAAAGCCGAGACTGAACCCTTCACGTTTCCTCGCAGTCGCCGACACCACTGGGTTCTGAGAACCCGGTGGCTACCGGCTCAGCTAGCGGTCAGAGCCGGAGAGACAGGCCTCAAGAGCAGCCATCCGCGAGAGGAGGGGAACGGCGTGTCTACAACGAGGGTCGGCGCGGTCACCCACTATTATGGCAAGATTTCCGTTGCCGTCGCCAATCTGTCGGGGCCCCTGCAGCTTGGCGATATGATCTCAATCGTTGGCAAGCACACCGATCTGCAGCAGAAGGTGGAGTCGATGCAGATCGACCACCAGGACATTCAGCGGGCGAAGGCGGGCCAGGAGATCGCGCTCAGGGTCACGGGCCGGGTCAGGGAAGGAGACGCCATATACCGTACCGCATAGTGCGTGTGGGCGACAGCTTGACGTCCACCTACTCCAGCATGCGGTCGGTGGTTTGAGCGTGAGGTTGGTTAGCCGTCCTGCACTGGCTGATTGAGCTCTGGCTGGCGTCTGCCCAACGGGGCGGCTGGGCTGGGCGGGTGACGCATGGGGATTCAGCGAGCCAAGCTGGGCCTCCTGTTCCTGCACAAAGGCATGTACAACGGCCGACGGATTCTCTCCCAGGAGTGGATCGAGGCCTGCATCCAGCCCCGTGTTCCCCCAGCTTGATCTGGTGGCGGTCTTCACGGGTGCCTGCTTTGACGATGCCGGGCGGCCGTTTGAGGTCCTCCGTAGGGCCCTGGTCCCCGAGGTGCTTGGCCGCTAGGGGATCGCACGCGCCGGCCGGCAGCAGTTGCCCAGCGCCGCAGCCCAATCAGCAGGAGACGCGCACGGCTGCTGGAATGCTCCTTCCCCGACCGGGGTGCGTGCGCTCTGCGGGCGCGCCGGGGAGCGGCTCTGACCCGGATTTGGGAGGCGACTGTGATGCAGCTACACCTGCGGGCGCAGCTTGAGGCAGACAGGGAGGCCATCGCCAGGCGGCTTGACATCGGCAGCGAGTTTCTGTATCTGACCCGGTCAGAGTGCATGAACATCGGCATCACCCCGGACCGGATCCTGGAGCTGACCCGGGACGCCCTCATTGCCCACGGCACAAAGCAGTACGAGATGCCGGCCAAGATCGGCGTGCATCCCCTGCCCGAGGTGTTTTTCCACGCCATGCCTGCCTACGTGCCGGCCAGGCACGCGCTAGGCATGAAGTGGATCGAGTGCTACCCCGACAACCCCGCCAGGTTCGGGCTGCCCCAGACCACCGGCCTGCTGGTGCTCAACGACATCCTCTCCGGGTGCCCGATCGCCGTCATGGACTGCACCTGGCTGACCGCGATGCGGACGCCGGCAGTGACGGTTCTGGCTGCCGCGGCGCTGCACCCTGACGCCGAAACCTTTGGCATGTTCGGGTGCGGCGTGCAGGGGGTCGAGCACGTGCGCTTTGCGCCCAAGACGCTGCGGCACCTCAGACGCATCTACATCTACGACATCGTGCCGGCGGCGATGGACGCCCTGATCCGGCAGGTGCAACCGGAGCTCCCGGTCGAGATCGTCCGCGGCCAAAGCACGCGCGAGCTGGCCGAAAAGTGCGAGGTCCTCAGCTCGGCCACCATTATCGTCAAGGAGCCTCTGGCGGCAGTGAAAGACGAATGGGTCGGCGCCGGCCAGACCATCCTGCCGTGCGACCTCAATACTTTCTGGGACCCGCGCACACCCAGGCGGGCGGACAAGTACATCGTCGACAGCATCGAAGAGCACGAGCTCTTCGCGGCCATCGGCTACTTCCCGGACGGCCTGCCCAAGGTCTACTGCGAAACCGGCGAGCTGCTGGCGGGCACCAGGCTCGGGCGCACCTCGCACGATGAGCTGATCGTGTGTAGCAATATCGGCATGTCGGTGTGCGACGTGGTCTTGGGCAGAGAGATCCTCGACCTGGCCCTTGAGAAGAACGTCGGCCGCACCCTGCCGCTCTAGCCAGCCCAAGGAGGGGTTTGTCCGTGAAGATACTCGTGGTCTACGACTCGCAGCGGGGCAACACCGAGCAGATCGCCCGTGCAATCGGCGGGGCGTTTGCGCCGCCCGATGACGCCAAGGTGCTGCGAGCAGGTGACGTCGTTACGGCCGACCTGCAATCGCTCGATCTCCTCGTCGTCGGCGCGCCCACCCAGGCTGCCGGCCGACCCAGCCGGTCCAGCGGTTTCTGAGCGCCCTCGGCGACGACACCGTCAGAGACCTAAACGTCGCCTCCTTTGACACCAGGGTGGCCGCCAAGTTTGCCCGCATCTTCGGCTACGCTGCCCCCCGGATTGCGACCGCGCTCACGGCCAAAGGCGGCAATCCGGTTGCTCCTCCCGAGCCTTTCATCGTCAAGGACAAGGAGGGTCCGCTGGAGAGGGGAGAGACGGAGCGGGCGGCGGGCTGGGCGCGGGAGATCCGCGGCAAGCTGGCCGGTTGAGGGCGGGCACAAATGCCGTGAAACCATCTGTACCCAGACCAGTTGACGGTGAACCAGTAGAGGAGCGGTTACATCCCGGCTACCCTTTCCCGGCTCCGACTCCGGCTCCAAACTCGCTCTTGATGGGCCGCAACAGCAGCTCCCTGAGGACCGACCGCGGATCGTGCCCATTGTGCAAGATCGCCCTGAGCGCGCTGCAGATGGGCATCTCCACACCGTGTTTCGCGGCAAGGACGAGGAGTGCGTCCAGCGTGGCGACTCCCTCGGCCAACGCCGCAAACCGCTCACCGCGGACGAAAGCTTCGCCGTACCGCCGGTTGTGGCCGTGCTCGGAGAAAAGCGTCGCCTGGTAG
Organism: Bacillota bacterium; assembly: GCA_030691505.1. GTDB lineage: Bacteria > Bacillota > Sulfobacillia > JAUYEG01 > JAUYEG01 > JAUYEG01. Next base: position 4,105 of record JAUYEG010000031.1, read on the forward strand.
TCGCCCAGATGCGCGAGCCCGTACGCGCTCAGTTCGTTGCCGCCCATAGCGCGGATCAGCCCGGCGACTTCATGCGCGCCCCGGGCCATCAGGGCGCCCTTGAGGGCGCCGAGGTCAACTCCATCGAGCATCCCTGCCGCGATGCCGATCACGTTCTTGGCCGCCGCCCCCACTTCGTTGCCGATCAGGTCCTGCCCAATGTAGAAGCGGATAAGCTCGCTGGAGAAGCGGGCGACCACATCCCTGGTGGTCTCGACGGACTCGCTGGTGAT
>JAUYEG010000112.1 GCA_030691505.1 Bacillota bacterium
TCGTTGCTGCTCTCCAGCTCCTCGATGGTGCTCTGCAGCTCCTCGCGCGAGGTCTTCAGTTCGTATTCCAGCTGGCGCACCAGCTGCTCGTCGGTCCGGGCCCGCTCGTCGCCTGCGGCCGCTGCCTGGTCCGCCTTCGGCTCATCCTGGAAAACAACCAGCAGCAGCCGTTCTTCTGCCAGCTTGCCCGGCAGCGGCTGAACCGACAGGCGCACCAGGACAAAATGCCCTGCGCGCTTGATGCGGATGCCGCCAACGTCAATCCGTGTTTCCTCGTTGATCGCCTTGATCGCCGCGGCGCGGATGCGCGGCCGCAACGCCGCAAGGGCCAGGGTCAGCAAATCGTGCGACGGCGGGCCGCCGGGTTGCTGCAGATACAGTTGGGTCGGCCCTGAGTAATGCAACACTTCATAGCGCCGATTGATCACCACGGCGGCGGGCGCGAATTCCTCCAGCAGGACCTTGCGGGTCAGCTCGGTCAGGTTTTTAGGCTGGACCGAAACCGGAGGCGATGCCGGCTGCAACTCGCTCATGCGTTTGCTGGCCTGAACCGGAAAGCCGGCCCGGGCCAGGCGCTCCGTGTGCACGCGATGGAAGATGCGCCATTTCTTGGAGACCGGCCGGTAAAGCCCGACATGCCGGCCGATGCTCTCCGAGGGGCCGAGGATCAGGTAGCCGCCTTCGTTGAGCGCGAAATGGAACAATTGCAGCAGCTTCTGCTGCACTTCCGGCTCCAGGTAGATCAGCAGATTGCGGCAGCTCACCATGTCCAGTTTGGAGAATGGCGCATCGGCCAGAATGTTCTGCGGCGCAAATAGCACGGTTTCCCGCAGCTGCTTGCTCACCTGCCAGTGGTGGGCATCGGCCCGGGTGAAAAATCGCTCCAGCTGCTGGCGCGAAAGGTCGGCCACCAGCGCGTCCGGATAGATGCCGCGGCGGCCCACTTCGAGGGCGCCCTCGTCCACATCGGTGGCAAAGATCTGGATCGGGCAGGCCTTGCCCGCCGCAGTGATGCGCTCGATCAGCAGCATGGCGATCGAGTAGGCCTCCTCCCCGCTGGCGCAGC
>JAUYEG010000107.1 GCA_030691505.1 Bacillota bacterium
CGTTGTGCGCCCGCGGTCATGACGCCGCACATGGGTCTTGACGAGGTTTCCGTCATGGTAGAACTCGACGAGCCGATCGGTGAACCGGACGTCCAAGTGACGGCCGCGCAGCTGGTTAGGGACTGTGTAGAGCGCCCTGGCCACCTGGCAGTAAGAGTCGGGGGCGACCTTGACCGTCGTCCAGGTACAGCGCTCAAAGGGGAGTTCCGGGAGGGGCTCCATCACCGGCCTCTCCTCTGCCTGGAAGACCTCAAGCGGCTTTTGGTGCGTGGTGCCGTGGACACGCGGGCCGGCCACATCGAGGCACCAGCGGACGGCCGCCTGGTTCATGGAGTCGAGGCTGAGGAACTGCTCCCCACGCCAGAGGCTATCTTTGACGTAGGAATACGGCCGCTCCACGCGCGGCTTGTCCTTCGGGTGGCCTTGTCTCGCCGGGTCGATCAGGAAGCCATAGTGGGCGGCCAATTCCGCGTAGCTGCGGTTAAGTTTTGGGTCATACAGGTCCGGCTTGACCACTCCGCTTTTGAGGTTGTCGAGGATGATGCGCCGGGGTACTGCTCCGAGGAAGGCCAGCGCTTCGGTGTGACACTGTTGCCATGACAGCGCGTTGAGGCGGACCACTAGGCGGACGAACATGTGGCGACTGTAGCTCAGCACCAAGGCGAAAGCATAGACCCTGTGCTTCTTGCCTGTGATGGGATCCTGCCAGGGCCCCATGTAGCCGAAATCAACCTGAGCTTCCTCTCCCGGGTCGACCTCGGGGCGCCAGATGGGCATGGGGCTTGTGTCAAGGAGCTCGGGCATGGCGGCATGCACGTACCGCCGGAAGGTCGCCACGCTGACCGCGAGGCCGGTGCGCTCGACGAGCCGGCGGTGGACGGTGCTCATGCGGTTCTGCTTCAGCCCCTCGCGGATGAAGTCCTGATACCGGTCCAGTTCCGCGGCCCGTCGCGAACGCTGCCGGGCGTCAACCAGCTTGGGGAAATGGTCGCGGACGAACGCGGTCCACTCCTCGACGCTCCGCTCCTGCTCGGGGGACAGCCCGGCCTGCACGGCGGTGTCAAGATACTTGCGTATTGTCTTGCGGTCGATGCCCAGGCTCCGAGCTATCGCCCGAACACCGCGGCCGGCCTGCCACTGCCGGTACAGCTCCACGATCTCATACACCAAAAACGACCTCCGTCCCACTCCCAACCCTCTCCTCACTCACTGGGCTGGGTGGTGAATTCGCAGCCGTCGTCGGCCGCACCGTCAAGGTGGGGGAATTACGTGATCGTTCTTGCTCTCAAGTGGGGGAATTACATGATTGCCGGGTGGGGGAATTACGTGATCGTTTTAGCGTTCAGGTGGGGGAATTACGTGATTGTCGACATCTTTGCGACCTTGCAGACCGAGCTGCTCAACCGCGGGCGCTGGGCTACACGGCAGGGACTGGCGACAGCGATCTTTGACTACATCGAGGTCTTCTATAACCGGACGCGCCGACACTCAAGCCTCGGGCAGCTGAGCCCTGAGGAGTATGAAAGGAGAGTGACCGTCTCACAGCAAAGGACTGAACACATGGACTCACGAGCAGTTGCCAGCTAGGTGTTTCGGAGTCCACGAAACCGGGTCAACTCCAGTAGGGCAATAAGGCCCCTTACCTCCTCGGATAGCCGTACCGCGATAGAGCACGGGCGCGCGCTTGTGCGATTGAACGGCTGGTCAGCGGATAGGGCCGGGCCCGGGGGCCCTCTCCGCCCAGGCAACGAACAGGACTGGCCCAACCAGCCGTAGAAGGTGACTCGCTCAGAATAGGCGATGCTAGGAGGGCGAGGTCCTGCGATGGCCAGGCATTTTGATGAGCTCCGCGAAAACGCACTCAAAGATCTCAGGGAATGCTACCTCGCAGATGATATGCCCTGGGTCATAGGGTACAGTGGGGGCAAAGACTCAACTACGGTCCTTCAGTTAGTCTACGCAATGCTGATGAGCCTGCCTAATACGGCGCGTCACAAGGTCGTCCACGTTGTGGCTAGCGACACTCTCGTGGAAAGCCCGGCCGTCGAGGAGTACCTAAGCTATTGCATACACCTCATTGGTGAGGGTGCCCATCGTGACGGACTTCCTCTGCTGGTGCATCGGGTGACTCCTGCTGCCTCAGAGACCTTCTGGGTGCTGCTTCTTGGGAAGGGATACCCTGCGCCGAACAAGTTCTTTCGGTGGTGCACGTCGCGCCTGAAGATTTCGCCGACGACCAAGTACATTGAGGCGAGAATCAGCGAGTCTGGCGAAGTCGTGATCCTACTTGGCGCGCGGGCAAGCGAGTCTTCATCGAGAGCTCAGATTCTTCAGGCGCACAGCATCAGCGGCTCACGATTCAGGCGGCATTCGACACTGCCACAAGCCTATGTATATGCGCCCATTGCCGATTGGGATACTCATCATGTATGGCAGATGCTGAGCCTATTCGAGGCGCCCTGGGCACCACCAGGTGAGAGACCCAATCGACGCCTACGCGGGCTGTACAAGGACGCTTCTGGCGGAGAGTGCCCCCTTGTCTTGGACCTATCGACTCCATCCTGCGGCACCAGCAGGTTTGGCTGCTGGACGTGCACTGTTGTCCAAAACGACGAGAGCATGGAAGGCCTCCTTGAGACAGGGGGAGCCTACGAGAGAATGGCGCCACTCCTCGCTTTCCGCAACAAACTCAAAGCCTATCGCGATGACGCTAGCAAGCGTGAGAAGTGGCGCAGGAACTCAGTTGCGCGACCACGCGGCTGGATTCATGGTGAAACACCACGTGGGGGAGTGGCACCAGATGACGCCGTACTAGGACCGTTCACTCTTGACGTGCGCAAGGAACTATTTCGCGAGCTTCTGCAGATCCAAAAGGCCACAGGCTACAAACTCGTGAGAGCAGACGAGATCCTGTTGATTCAACAGCACTGGACGGCAGACTACCGGGAGACAACTCAGGCGACGCAGGAAATCATAAGCGAGGTCTATGGCGGAGCACCCAGCATTCATCTAGCTGCTGACCGCAACGCACTTGCTCGACTGTGCACGGCTCATGGTGTGGATATCCTTCTCATTGACAGGCTCTTAGATCTTGAGAGGGGGTACTTGAGTAGATTGCGCCGACGCGGATTGTTTGACGGGATAGACGAGTTAATTAGCGAATGGATCGAGGTATCGGATGCTCCTACGATCGATTGAGTTGAATGACTTTTGCCAGTACAGAGGGCGTCACGTTGTCGATTTGTCGCTTGATCCCTCATCCGACAGGAATATCGTGCTTATCTGCGGACCCAATGGTGCCGGCAAGACAACACTGTTGACCGCACTTAAGCTAGCTCTCTTTGGACGCATGGCATCCAATTTGAGGGAAGGCAGCTCGTATTCCAGTTACATGTCTTCCTGTGTGAACAGATTCAGCGCACAAAAGGGTGCCTTGTGCTTCTCTGTCTCCGTATCTCTAGACGTGGGAATCATCCCTGGTAACAGCGACCTAAGAGTGACACGAGAATGGCATCTGCGATCCGATGGTGTATTCTCGCATGAGAAGCTTACGCTGCACCTCGATGATAGAGAGCAGATGCTTGCCTCAGAAGAAGATGCGCAGATGATGATACTCGACCTGCTCCCGTATGGAATTGCTGACCTTGTGTTCTTCGACGGAGAAAAGCTGAATCGGGCTACACAGCTTGAATTCGCCCCTCGCGAAGTAAGGGATGCAATTGAAGGAGTCTTAGGGGTGGGCCTCTACAAGACGTTGCGTGATGACCTACGCCGCTACCAGAGGAGGCTGTCGCCTGGCGATGACAGCGACGACTCCCAACTCAAGAATATCGTGGCTGCGATTGACACAATTGCCAAGAGCCTGGATGACAACCGTGTGCAACAGACACAGCTACACGCGGATCTAGCGGAGGAGCAAGATAGGTTACGCACCATTCAGACGGAGAGGCTTAGAACGGGAGGCAGACCAGCTAGCGAAAGAGAAAAGCTGACCGGTCAGCTAAGCCTTCTGCAGAGCAAGCGGGCCTTGCTCAAAGCCGAGTTGGTGTCTCTCGTGGGGGACTCATTGCCAGTAGTTGTCCTGGCGGACGTGCTCACGGACGTGGCAACTAACCTCGATGAGGAAGCGCGTGCGCAGGAACACGAAGAGTCGCATCGAGTATTGCATGACTACCGATCGAAAGTCCTAGCCCAAATCCGAGCGTCCATTGGCGACAAAGATGGCAGAATCCAGGATATTCTGGACAGCGCTCTTACTCAGCCGCAAGCCAGGAGAAGACACATAGCCGCAGCTCTCAGTCCTTCCCGGAAGCTGCTTCTTTCGGCACAGATTCGCAGTCTAAGAGCCGCATCCCTAGACAAGGGCACCACGCTGCTACAGGAACTGAGTAGCGTCGAATCCGGTATCAGGCGCATACACCATGCGCT